>DIMZ01000242.1:10568-20787 GCA_002425825.1 Cloacimonetes bacterium UBA5553
CACGCACGTTAGTTAAAGTTGGCGTATTTCTGCTGTTTCCGCTGCCTTCAATCAGCACTCCACCCCTATAGTTTAGTATTTCTGCCTGGTTTATTGAAGACCCGCTGTCAGTAATTCTAACCGCTACGCTATCTACATAGGTGGTAGTATCGGATACGGCTATGTAAAGGTTATTAAAGCTGGGGCCTTGCCCCAGGATGTCCAGCGGTAGATAGGCATCTATTATGCTGCAATCATTCAGGATGCTTGGGGTACGAAGGGGATTGCCAACAAAGCGCAAGCCTCCCCAGAAGCCACTCTGCGCTCCCGGCTTAAAGGTTACTCCATTGGCGGTTATAGAGCCTTCAATTTCCAATGGCTCGGAGCTGAACATGTTTACCACCACCTCTTCCTGAATGGTTACAGCCGTGCTGGCATCCATGCTAAACCCGGCATAAAGATTATAGGGCGAGCCCTGCAATGTCCAGGTATTCGGCACGTTTCCGGTGGTAACCGCAGTGCCTATCAAATGGATCATAGCCGGTATAAAAACCATGGCACTTTCATTGGCTTCGGTATTGCCAAGAGATAAGCGAACATCATAGGTTCCGGCATTCAGATATTGATGCTGTGGGTTTTGCAGGGTAGATGTCTGCCCATCACCAAATTCCCAAAGCCAATAATCCGGATTACCCAATGTAGCGTCAATAAATCCCACCGTCTGTCCGGCATATTGATATGTGGATTCAAGATGCACAGTGGGGCTAAACTGCTCTAACACATGCATCACAAAGCTTGCACTGGCTNNCGTTAACCTGTATACTGAACTCGCCTGATGTTGCCACCTGTGAAAGTGAGCTGAATACCACGGTTAGTTGCCCTACTACGTTGGGGCTGGGATTGGGGCTATAGGCATAAGCAATCGGGTTTTGCGCACTTATCGAAGTTATTTGAATGGAAAGCTCATCATCATCATTATCCGGATCATCTATGTATCTGCCAAAATTAACTGCAAAATGCGAGTTGCGAATAAAATACATATTGGCTGGAACGCTTAAGATTGGTGCATCATTTACGGGAACTACCGTTACCACAATATCCTGTGTAGGCCCTTTGCCAAACTGGTCAACGGCTTTCAAACTAATGGTTTCTATTCCATGCCAGTCCGGCGCGGGGATAATCTTTAGATAGCCAAATTCTACGCTGGCATTCAAATGCGGGCTGCTTACCGCGGTGATGGTTATAGGGTCTCCGTCGGGATCGTTAAAGATATAGGTAACATCAGTAGGTCCCCATTGAGTGTCCTCTTGCATCTCTATCTGGGTTAAAGGGCTCACAATCTGGGGTGAGCTGTTCTCTGCCCTTATATAATCCGTGCGTAGTTTCTGAGCAATAGCCCCGGTATTGGTGCGAACCTCTAACCGAACGCTATATATCCCAGGCAGAGGATAAGTATGCACAGGATTTTGGATAAAAGAATCAAATACTCCGTCATTATCAAAGTCCCATTTCCATGAGGTGATAGTTGACCAGAACATATCGGGATCTACCCTGCTTCTATCTGTAAAGCTAACCGCCAAAGGATGGCGTCCTACTTCAGGATAGGCTTCAAAATCGGCAACTAAAGGCAAAGCCTCTACATTTACGGTTATCAGCAAAGTGCTATCCGGTGCATTGGGATCATTGCTGCTGATATACAGCATGTAGCTGTAAACCTCCATCATAATCCCTTCGGTATTCACGTTTACCAACACTCTTTGCGCTCCCCCCGCAGTAACTACCGTATCCGCCACCGCAAGGCTAATCCACTCTGGCAATTCATTTGCATCTATGCTGAAGATTAACTGCCCCAAACCGGTGTTTTGGATGTCGAAATATGATGTGGTCTGAGCCTCCTCAGTAGTGTTTATTTCCAGGCTAACTGGAACTATAACGATGTTTGGCTCCAGATACTCACTCCACCCTGATATCGCAACCTCATAAACCCTAAAGTCTTCCGCCTCAATCTCCAGAGTAGTAGTATCACTTCCGTCTCCCGTTGGACTGTAATATACGGTTATGCTTATATCGTCGGAGGGGCTTAAACTATAGGGAAATGAAACTGTGGTACTAACAGCGGTGTTTACGATTGCCCCCAAACTGAAATCATTACTCCCTACCAGGCTTACACCATTTACACTCGATGCTCCATGGGTTGCACTCCATTCATCGGATAGCCGTATAACAATAACAGTGGAGTCCGTAGTACCATGCTCTACAAATCCAAAGTCATAACTTGCCGGATAGGTAATCATGTCTGGGTCTGCTCCGCTACCCTCCCCCGTACCGGTTATGTCCACGAACTGGGGCGGATTTCCCGACGATATAACAGTAATTGTTGCGCTCTGCGGTCCAACACTATCTGGTATAAAGCTTATCTCCACCTGAAGCGCGGCAAGAGGATAAACTGTTGTGGGTAGCGGTGGTAACACACTGATACTAAAAGAAGAATCACCCGATAGTGTGATGTCTGTTACCTCAACCCCGGCTTCTTCAGGGGTGTTGATATGCAGTGTTCGAATGTCGCTTCCACCCATGTGAAGCGAGCCAAACTCCACGGGGTTGGGGGTGATGGTTAACATCTGAGCCATTGCTGGCAGGCACAAAATTGAAAACAAAGAAACCAATATAAACATGGGCATAGCAGGCTTCATAATTCCTCCTCATTCGAGATGAGCATTTTTATTTAGTCATAAATGAATCAGCTTCGCGGCTCATTATTATACTGCTATCCGGTAACGCAACACGAAAAACATGATTATTATTTGCGTTCGTAAAGCACTTGTCTGCACGCACATTCATACCGAGTTCAGTTCTCAATACACTAAAGTCTAACGGCTTTTTGGGCTTTTGCAAGTATTGCTTTTTACAACGGTCAAAGCATTGCCTCTGTCCACCGGGGAGCTTGGAGCTTAATGGGTTACCACACATCATTAATTCAACATTATTCATTCAACTCTTAATTCAACTCTCAACAATAGTCCGAACAAGGGACATATCACTAAGCAAAGCAGCTTACGATATGCTGTTAGTATAACATGGGGATGTCAGTTCCCCTTTTTATGCTTGACACATATCCCCTTGCGAGATATGTGGTTCCTCCTAAGAAGGATGTCATCATATATGTGTTATAAACCAAAAACATTGTACATACAAAGTTANNCAACAAATGGAAGAAAAGCATTTGCCGAAAAGCAGATGCTTTTTTTTTAGCTTGGAGGATTCGTGTTTCTGGATGAATTAATTCGCAAAAGTTTGGAAGAAGATATTGGAACCGGTGATATTACCACCAAATATCTTGATTTGGAGCCGGTAACCAGCACCGCCTTCATAGTTGCCAAAGCCGATGGTGTATTGGCAGGAGTTGATGTAGCCAAGGCGGTTTTCAAGATGGTTGATCCCGATTTAAAGATTACTATTTACCGCAAAGATGGCGACAGGGTGAAGCCCAAAGACGAAATCCTTCGCCTGGAAGGGCGTCCCGGCTCTATACTACAAGGCGAAAGAACCGCTCTGAACTTTATGCAGCGTATGTCTGGCATAGCTACAAAAACGGCTTCGCTGGTTGCTTTAATAGCAAACACAGGCTGTAAACTATTGGATACCCGCAAAACCACACCCATGTTGCGCACCTTAGAAAAGTATGCCGTTCGGATTGGCGGGGGCTTTAATCACCGCTTTGGCCTTTTCGATATGGTGCTAATAAAAGAAAATCACATCCGTGCTTGCGGCTCCATAACTGCCGCGGTACAGCGCATCCGCAATCATAACACCTCTTACAAAATAGAAGTAGAAGTTACCAATATGGCAGAGCTGGACGAAGCCTTTGCCGCGGGTGTGGATAGAGTTATGCTGGATAACATGAAACCTGCCGAGATCAAGGCAGCGGTTAAGAAATATAAAAAACGCATGGAATTTGAAGTTTCGGGCGGTATTACAGAAGAGAACATATTAAGCTATGCCAAAACAGGCATCCAATACATCTCTTCCGGTGCCCTTACTCATTCCTATAAGTCTCTGGATATCAGCCTTTTATTTAAGGAGTAAGAATGGAAGGACAACTGCGCACCTTAGCCAATATGCAAGCCCTGGACGATGAGATTGGGAGATACCGGGTTTTACAAAGAGAGCTCCCCAAGCAGTTAAACGACATTATAGACAGTGTAGATCAAGCTACAGCCAATTTACTTATCTGCGAAACCGCCAGAGCAGAGATTGGCAAAAAGCAACGCGGCCTGGAAGCAGACATTAAGCAGCATCAGGAACAAAGCCGTAAATATGCCACTCAGCTTTCTGAGATTAAGAACAACAAAGAATACAAGGCATTGAACAGCGAGATATCCTATCTAAAGACCAAGATATCCGAGATAGAATCTCAGCTTTTGGAACTGATGGATGAAGACACCGCTGCCAAAGAACAGGTGGACAACGCAAAGAAAGAGCTGGAGAAAGCTGAGCAGTGTAAGCGCGACAAAGAAGGCGACCTGCGTATGCAGATTGAAGGCCTGGAAGCAAAGATAGAAGAAATACGCGCAGAGCGCAACGACCTTGCCCGCACCCTGCCCGTCTCGGTGGTGAAGCAATATGGCAACATGATAAAGAACAAGAACAACCAGGCTGTTGCCTATAACCGTGAAGGCTCGTGCGGAAGCTGTGGCTTCGTAATCCGTCAGCAGATGCGCATCGAGCTTCAGCTAATGCGCAAGCTAATCTTTTGCGAAAACTGCGGTAGAATATTAATGAACCGCTTTGCCGAAGAGCCAACCGAAAGCAAAGAAGCATAATACAACCAGAATATATTACAGGGAAGAGCAGATGTTCGCTGTGCCGAAAGGCACAGAGGAAAGTCCGGACACCATAGGGCAGGATACTTCCTAACGGGAAGCTGCAGCAATGCAGAGCCAGCTCCACAGAAACAAACCGCCCTTCGCGTTTCGCGCAGGGTAAGGGTGAAATGGTAGTGTAAGAGACTACCGGTATCTCTGGTGACAGGGGTAGCCGGGAAAGCCTTATCCGGTGCAATGCCAAATAGGAAAGCTNNGGCAGCTCGAGCTTGTCCGCGAGGGCAAGCCAAGATGGATGAACATCACTCCCACTTGCTGGGAGCACAGAATCCGGCTTACGATCTTCCCTGTTCATTATTGATGTTTGCAAGAAGGAACTTTCATGCCTCACAGCAAGTCGAGCAAAGGAGTTAAAATGATAAAAAAAGCCCTGCTGATAATAGCGGTTTTGGGCATAATTGGCATTGTTGCCCTCTCTGCCCGCGCACCCAAAGAGTTCGTGCTAAAAACCACCCGCATCGATGAAGCTTCAGGCATTATCCGCAGCATCCTAAATGAAGGCATCTTGTGGACGCATAACGACTCCGGCGGTGAAGCAAGCCTATACGCAATAGACACCCAGGGTAACTTGATTGCCACCTTGCAGCTTCCCGGCATCAAAAACAGAGATTGGGAAGATATTGCCATCTACAAAGAGCCTAAAAGCGGTGAAAGCTATCTATATGTAGGTGAGATTGGAGATAACTCTGCCCGTTATCCCTCGGTGTTTGTATATAAGGTGCCCGAACCTTTATTCACAGATGCCGATAGCATTTACACTGCCCAAAGCGTGGAGAAGATAGAAATAACATACGAAGACGGTGCTCGCGATGCAGAGGCTTTGTTTATAGATCCACATAACGCAGACATATACATCATCTCCAAACGTGAGGAGCATGTTGGGTTATACCGCGTGCAAGCTCCGGACAGTAAAAAGCCGAATACGGCAATAAAAACCACTTCTCTGCCACTTTCATGGGTAACCGCAGCAGATATCTCGCCCGACGGTAAAAAACTGCTGGTAAAGACCTATACATCCATCTTGCAGTATAAGCTAAAGCGCGATAATAATGGCTCAATAATCCCCAAGGGCAAGCCAAGAGCCATGCCATATCGCGTAGAACCCCAAGGTGAAGCTATATGCTTCGACAAAAAGGGGAAGGGTTATTACACGCTTAGCGAAGCAGGTTTGGACAGAACTCAGGTGTTATATTACTACAAATAAGCTCTACGCACCTAACGCTTAACGTATAACGTATAACGCTTAACGCATAAACCTATATCTTCGCCCGTTTTAGTAGATTGGCATTGCTAACCACAGTAATAGAACTACCCGCCATAGCTATTTCTGCCATTACAGGATGCAAGATGCCCAGCGCTGCCAGGGGAATGGCAATCAGATTGTAGAAAAAAGCCCAGAAGAGATTTTGCTTAATCTTCCTAAAGGTTTGCACAGATAGATTTATCGCCTTGGGTATAAGCTGCAAATCACCACGCAGCAGGGTAATATCCGCTGCTTCGATGGCGATATCGGTGCCAATGCCCATGGCAAAGCCGATGTCTGCCTGCTTCAAAGCCGGAGCATCATTTATGCCATCACCAATCATTGCCACCACCAAACCCTTGGCTTGCAGGTCTTTTATCTTGTTTGCCTTGTCAGCAGGCAGCACCTTTGCCATCACGTGCTTAATCCCGCATTTATCGGCAATGGCAGCAGCCGTAGCTTCGTTATCCCCGCTTATCATATAGGTATCTATTCCACGCACATTAAGCTCGGCTATCACCTGCTTTGCCTCTTCTTTCAGGCTGTCTGCCACATAGAACACGCAGAGCAGTTTTTTGTCTGATGCCAGCATCACGGGTGTGGCATGGCTAAGTGTGGCTTCCGGCTGCCAGCTATGCAAAATGCCTTGCTCAGCCAGATAATCTGCGCTTCCCAGGATATAGCTTTTGCTATCCACTTCGCCACTAATGCCCTTCCCTGAGATAGCAGAAAAGCTGCTCCGCCGCATTACCGGCGTTTGTTGGGCTGCGGCATGGCTGACTATTGCCCTGGCGATGGGGTGTTCGGAAGCGGATTCCAGGGCGGCGGCAATGCCCAGGTTGTTCATGGCATCACCCACAAGGCTATCTATCTGCAAAACTTCCGGCTTGCCGTGGGTTAAAGTGCCCGTTTTATCGAAAACAACGGCATTCACATCCTTCATTCTTTGCAGGGCTTCTCCATTGCGGATAAGGATGCCGAGATTAGCTCCAATGCCGCTTCCCACCATCAAAGCTGTGGGAGTTGCCAAGCCCAAAGCACAGGGACAGGCAATCACCAATGTGGCAATTGCCGCCATCAGAGCAGATGCCAGAGCGTTTTGATGATGCTCCATGGGCATTATGCCCCCTACCAAAGAAACTAACTGGACGGGGAACAGCATCCACAGGGTAAATACCACCGCGGCTAAAACCAGCACTATAGGGACAAATACAGAGGTAATCTTATCTGCCAAAAGCTGAATCGGCACTTTGGAATGCTGTGCTTCGCTAACCATGCGGATAACCTGCGCCAAAAAGGTATCGGCACCAACCTTGCTTGCCTTCACCTCCAAATAGCCATCCAGATTTATAGTTGCGCCCAGCACATTGTCGCCCTCCTTGTGAACCACTGGCATGGATTCGCCAGTTGCCATGGATTCATCCACACTGGAGTTGCCTTTGGTGATTATGCCATCAGTGGCAATCTTCATGCCCGGTTTTACGATGAATACATCGCCGGGTTTAAGCTTATGAGCTGCAACTTCCGTCTCAACACCATCAACAAGCACCAATGCCGTTTTAGCACCCAGATTAAGCAGCTTGCGTATGGCTTCGGAGGCTTTGCCCCGGGCACGGTGTTCCAGATAGCGTCCGGTTAAGTGAAAGGCGATTATCATGGCGGCTATGCCGGCAAAGCTATGCGCGGATATACCGCTAACTACCAACGACAAGGGTGCCACCAGCAGAGAGGCAATAGTCCCCATAGCAATCAGTACATCCATGTTTGCACCTTTGCTACGTAGCGATTTCCAGGCGGAAACGTACACGCTGCGAGCCGGGAAGAACATGGCGATAAGGCTGAGGACAAACATTAGCCAGGCGTCCGCTTTATGCCCGAAAATTGCGGCATGAAATGCCATGTGGGGAATCATTAACACTGTTACTATAACGGTTAATACCCAGGCTTTTATCATCTTGTTTTTAGCTGCTTGTAGAGAGGCGATCTGCTCGTCGTCACCGATGTTGATGTCTTCACGCACGCTAAAGCCAAGCTTGCTGATAGTTTCCTGAAAGTCTTTTGCGCTAACCTTGCGGTCGTCATACACCAATGCTGCTTCTTCCAAAGCCAGATTAACGTTTGCGCTAACCACGCCGGGCATTTGCGACAAAGCCTTTTCTGTTCTTGCGCTACAGGCTGCACAATGCATCCCGTTTATACCAATGTTCATCTTCTGTTGCATGTATTATGTTTCCTTATAGTTCTACTATAATGATATGATATGCAAATTGCGGCAAACTGGCAAGCTTAGCTTTGCTTCCCTGCTGCTTCCCTGCTGCTATCCTGTGTCGAACTAAGGAAAGCAGCAAGGAAGCAGCAGGAGACAAGCATGCAAATCAGCTTTATGCACACAAAAATCGGGTTCAGTTTACATAGTAACAAACTGAACCCGTATATTATTATTTATAAGAGATAGCTTATTTCTTGGTTACCGAAATGGGACGAGACAAATAGCTGGTGTGAAGCAGCTTCTTGGCTTTTTCAGAATTGGGCTTACCCAAAAACTCCTTGTAAAGCTTCTGGATGCTTTCTTTGTTGTGCGATTCACGGCGCAGGCACTGCTCGTCTTCTTTATACAGGCCTTTGGCGCGTGCCAAACGAGTGCGGTTTGTGCTGCGGTAGGGCTGTCCGCCACCACCAACGCAACCGCCTTGACATGCCATAACTTCCACAAAGTGGTATGGCGGTTCTACGCCTTTGGCTTTGGCATCGCGAATCTCATTCATCAGCCTGGATACATTACCCAGGCCGGAAGCAACACCAATGCGCACTTCTTTGCCCAAAAGCTCAATTTTGCCCTTTTTAATGCCTTTTGCGCCACGGACAAAGTCGATGGTCGGATTGGGCAATTCGCTGCCTGTGGCAAGCTTGTATGCGGTTCTAAGGGCTGCTTCCATAACGCCGCCTGTAGCACCAAAGATGGTTCCGGCACCGCTGTATTCGCCCAGGGGATTGTCCGCAACGCCATCATCCAGCTTTGCCAGGTCTATGCCACGGGTTTTAAGCATACGTGCCAGTTCACGGGTGGTGATGGTGAGGTCAACGTCCTTATGTCCCGAAGCGTACATGTCTTCCATGCGCTCAATTTCATACTTCTTGGCAGTGCAGGGCATCACCGAAACCAGGAAGATTTTGTCCGGGTCTATCTTCATTTTCTCTGCCCAATATGTTTTAACGATGGTGCCAACCATTTGGTGCGGAGATTTGGAGCTGGAGAAATGGGGAATAAGGTCGGCGTGAAACTTCTCCAGATAATCTACCCAAGAGGGGCAGCAGGTGGTGATAAGCGGGAATTCCTCGGGATGCTGGCTAAAGATATGCACAAACTCACTTGCTTCTTCCATAATGGTTAGGTCTGCACCAAAATTGGTGTCGAACACGTACTGAAAGCCCAGTTCGCGCAGAGCGGTGTACATCTTGCCCTTCACATTGGTGCCTGTCTTCATGCCAAATTCTTCTCCCAATGCCACGCGCACCGCCGGAGCTTCCTGAGCCACCAACACCATGTCCTTGTTATCCAGAGCAGCCCATAGGGCATCGGAATCGTCCGCTTCATAAATGGCTGCCACAGGGCAGTGGGCACTGCACTGACCGCATTTAACGCATTCGGTATCGTCCAAAGGACGGTTGAAAGTAGGCCCAACAAAGGTATTAAAACCGCGCTCGGAATTTTCCAGCGCGTGCACATCCTGAATCTCGTTGCAAACATATACGCAGCGTCCGCACTGCACGCAATAAGACTGATCCAAAGTAATGGCAACGGAGGATTCGTCACGCCCCTTGTATTTGCGGTGCACTTTCTTTAGATGCATATGTCTGATTGCCAGCTCCTGAGACAGTGCCTGCAATTCACAACGGCCGTTCTTTATACATTCCGGGCAGTTGTTGGGATGGTTGGAAAGTATTATCTCCAAGGCTTCACGGCGCAAATCCAGCAGCTTTTTACCGGTGGTTTTTATCTGCATACCCTCTTCGCAAGGGGTGGAACAGGCGCGTAGCACTCTGCCATTAACCTCTACCATGCAAACCCCGCAGTTACCAAAGGCGGGTAAATCTTCGTGATAGCATAGATGCG
>DIMZ01000242.1:20793-27260 GCA_002425825.1 Cloacimonetes bacterium UBA5553
TGCTTTGCTACAGGCATGCAGAACCTTGGTGTTCTTCAATACCTGAGTAGCTTTGCCGTTTATGAATACAGTTATCATGGCTTCTCCTAAGAGCTGTTATTTATGGGGAGCAGATTGGCAAAGAGTGCAGATAATGTCAAGCATTTGTGCTGAGCCGATATCCATTTCATCATTTTGCTTGACTACATAAAAATATCCAAAAAGCATGCGTTCATGTAAGCCGAAGGAGTTTTGTATGAGAATAACACTGGTTTTCCTTGCATTTATATCTGTATTTGCGATGTGTTTTGCCGATATCGACAAGACCGTAGCCGATTTTATGGGAAATGGAGCTACTTACATGGATGGAAGCACAAAGGTGTTTATGGCAAAGCCCTTTTTTGCCGATGAATATCTTGAGGAAGATAATGCTTACGACTTCCTAGCCATCTCCTGCATGCTGTTTTTGGCAGTGCGTGAAGACTGGGTTGAGCTAAAAAGCAGTAGCACTTCCAGCTATATAAAGAGCCTTGACCAAGTAGGTGCACCCTGGACTAATGAGTATCAATACTATGTGGTAACCATCCCCATCAGGGAGATTGAGCAGAAATTTTGCGAAAGCTATAACCTTAGCGATGAAGTATTGCTAAGAAACATAACCTCTTACATCCGCAATAATGCCGATCACCACATAGCAGCAAACTATTAAATAACCAAGCCCCATTACAAGGAGAGGAGTGATGATAGCATCCAAGTATGCTTACGGGAAAGCTTGTGCCTGGTTAAAACTTGCCTTGGCCACGGTTGTTTTGCTAATCGGCACGTCCGTCATATTTGCAGTAGATATTGACAACAAAGCCTTAAACGAAACTTACGAAGAGCTGCCCTTTGAACGCAAGGTTATTCTGAACAGGCTAACCAGAAAAATTGATAAGCTACAGATGAGCTACATTGCTCAGCTAAACAAAGCCGAGAGATATGAAGCCCAGAAGCTACTGGACGAAATACGCAGCCTTGCCCAAAAACTTGCAGCCACTCCTCCGCCTCCTACAGCATCCACGAATGTAACTGTGAACATAGCTCCCACACCTGCTCCACGGCCAAATCCACGTCCCGCACCAGCTCCAAAGCCGGTGCCCATTTCGGATAAAGACTTTATAGACTTAAAAAACAGCATTCGCCGTAACAGCTTTGGCGATGCCGGGCTGGATGTACTAAAATCCGCCGCAGATGGTAACAACTTCCGCTCAGCTCAGGTGGTGGAATTACTTGGCTTATTCCCCTTCTCCACAGACAAGCAAAAAGCCCTGCAAATTGCATATCCCAAGTGTATAGACACTCAGAACAAGTACAAGATTATAGACGCTTTTATGTTTGACTCAGACAAAAAAGAGGCAAGGGAGATTATGGAACGAGCTCGGGACTAAGGTGAGCTAGCTTACTTTTTCACCTTGCTTTTAAGCTCATTATACAGCCTTTGTATCTCCTCTTCCGAGATAACTTCATCGTCGCTCTCTTCCTCTTCGGGAGATAGCGTCATGGCTTTTTCCAGGTTTTGCAAAGCCTCAGGATAGCGTTCCAGTTTGTTTAGCGCATAAGCCATCCAGACATAGGCATCATAGTGCTGCTCGTTAGTACGGATGGATTCTGTTAATGCCTTCACAGATTCCTGGTAGTTGCCAAGCTTGTAATGTGCCTCACCTTTGTGACGCCAGGGGCAAGACCAATTGGGGAATTCTTTGTTCAGGCTATTATAAACCATCACTGCCTGCGGGTATTGCTCTTTCCCCAGCAGCATATTGGCAAGCGTAAATCTTTCGCCGGCTGCAAGAGCATCGGCATTGGTAATAAGCTCTTCCATTAGTCTCTTTGCCTCAAAATCGGCAATATAGGCAAGATGCAGCTTGCTTAGATTAACCTTCTCGCCCTTGCTAATGGTATTGTCAAGAGTGCTAACCGCTTTGCTGAAATTGCTTGTTCCTGGGTTCTTGAGGTATTCGTTTAAGGGTGTTACTTCCTGGGCAAAGACCAGCCCGCAAATGCACAGTGCAAGAGATAACAAAAATAGATGCTTCATAGAGTTTCGGATGCTCCTTGTTCATAATTGCCCCAATAGTGTTTAGGTGGGCATATCAGTCAAGCACTAAAACCAAAGCTTACTTGATTATCACCTGTCACATTGGATTGGGCTTGACAGCAATATCGGGCTAATGTATAAATGGCTTTAGCTTTATTTAAATAAGGAGCGTGGATGAGAGATAGATTTGGAGACGCAGCCCAAGGCGTTGCTGCACAGCATAATGGCTAAATATCTACTGGCTATTCTGGCTTATGTACTGTGTATTTACACCCTTATGGCATCGCAAACCAGCCTAAGCTTCGGAGCTAAGATGGGACCTGGCTTGTCTATGCATTATGGCACTAAAAGTGATGGCATGGATTATGAAGTATCCAGCAGTTATCGCCTTGGCATGGTAGCAGGTGGCTTTCTGGACTTAAACATCAGTGATAACCTTGCCTTGGGCTACGAAGTGCTGTATGCGCAAAAGGGTTCTGACCAGGAAATAACCATATACAAGATGGTTATACAAAACGTAGAAGAAGAATTGGCAAAGCCCGCGGTGATGAATGTTTCATATTATATGGACTATATAGAAATACCTGTGCTGCTGAAGGTTAAGGTGTTAAACAAGCCATCCTTTGGCATGAACGCCATAACCGGAACAGCCATGGCACTAAAGGTGAAGGGGAAGCATAACCTGGATGGAAGAGTTTATTTTCCTGATGGAGACTCTTTCACCGAACTTAGTATAAAGGACAGCTCGAATCTGAGCGATGTGAATATGTTTGATTTCAGCTTCGTGTATGGCGGAAGCGTGGAATATAAACGCAAGAATACTTATTTTCTGGAATATCGGTTCACCCTGGGTTGGGATTACCTTAGCCTGCCCACCTATACGCTCATGCCGCCTGTGGAGCTAAGAAACCAAAGCTATTCCCTGCTTTTGGGAATGAAGTTTTAATAAGCGAGGTATAAATGAATTGCAAAGCTAAAAGCATGTTATTAATGCTGACAATATTGTTAACTGCCCTGTTGTTGCACGCTCAGGCACCATATTCATCTGTGTTCTATTCGGGTGAGAACTTTATTGGCATTCGTAAGCTAGTCTTTAATGCCGAGCACCAAGACCAACTGCTGGTGCACAATGGCAATGCTATAGTCCCGATAGAATCAGAGGACTATTATGGTTCAGGCTGGCGCACAGCAAGCATTCCCGTGGGTTCGCACCCCTATATAGGCTTTACAAACTCACCTCAGAACAATCTGGTAAACCCAATATACTGGCAGGAGATCAGCGCAAACAGCCTTAGCAAGCTTACTCTAATGGCAAACGACCCCGCCGGTGACCAGAGCTTTAGCAATGTGAATCTGGACATCCGTGAAGTGTATGCCGGATTTAGTGCCGATAAGGTTCATTTTGCCATCCGCAATGCCGGCAATGGCTTTCCCATTAGCTCTGGTTTAACTTACTTCTCATACATGGCATTGCTGGTTAATCCCGATGCCGACCCTGTCGATAATCCGCCTGTTTATGGCTTGATGTACACGGTAAACTTAACCGGTGTTATGTCACCGGGGCTGTATAAAATTACCGGAACTGGCTTTAGCGGGCTAAACCGCCTGGGCGATATTCAAACCCAGGTGGATGCTGCGAATAATCTTTTATACCTCTCCTGCGACTGGAGCTTGTTGCAGGCAGATGCCGATTTTATGTCCTGGTACAATGCCGAATACCCCCTGGCAGGCTCAATGGCACTAAGTAGCAGGATAACCCTTACCGGAGGCATCCAAGAGGCAGATGCCAGCCCCGCGGTTAACTTGCTGTTCAAAAAGCAGCAGGTGCCGGGTGCCAATCTCTATGGCCCCGAGCTAAGTGTGCCTGTATATGTGGAAAATGGAGGCATTGCCAGCGTTTATATTGAGTATTATGATGCCGATCCCAATCTTCCCATTGTCCATAAAGTTTTGCTTGATGGAGTTGAGTATGGCGATTTATTACCTGTTACACCCATAGACTTTAGCCAGAGCCAGGGCTTTTACCTGGATAACATAAACTTGCCACCGGGGTGCAACACCATAGAACTGGTATTCAGCGATGACGGGATAAACTACTTTTCTCAGTATATAAATAACTGCTCGGGAGCTCAGGATGCCATAGCCAGCCCAGCGATACTATCCGCATATCCAAATCCCTTCGTTGCTTCTTTGAATATAAAGGCAGATTTCTCTGCCATACCGGAAAAGGGCATAAGGATTTATAACCTGAAAGGTCAGCTAATTCGCAGCATAAGCTTAAATCAGGCAGAAGGGATTGTTTGGGATGGCAAAGACAGCCGTGGACAAAACACCGCACCCGGCATTTATCTGCTAAAGGCAGGGCAAAGCCAAACTGCACCGCTAAAGGTGCTAAAACTGAAGTAAAGCAGGTAATCTTTTTGGCTTGACATATCCGTAGCACTCAGTTAGGATACCACAAGCTAAATATATGTATGCAAGGTTCAGTGAACAAGGAGATAACAAATGAAACAATTTACAATTATCCTGTTGCTTACCCTGATTCTAATTCCCATCTATGGTGAAGATTGGATCACGATTTATAACGACGACTTATCTTTGGTGCGTTCCCGCTTCGAGCTAAAGCTGGATGCAGGCCGCCAGGAATATAACTTTGACGATATAACCAGCCGCATAAAGCCATCCTCGGTAATAGTTAGCGGTGGCGGTATTCGCGTGGCAGAGCAGAACTATGAGTATGACCTTGCCGGCAAGTATCAGATTATGGCAAAGTATCTCGACCGCGAAGTGATTGTGATTATGAAAGACCAATCCAAGCTGCAAGGCACGCTGAAGTTCTTCGACGGTGGCAACACCGGCATAATTGAAAGCAGCACCAAGCGTTTGTTGGTGATTAGCGATTCCGAAACCCAATGGCTGCAGCTTGCCGAATTGCCTCCCAATTTTTACACCAAGCCCACTCTGCACTGGAGCTTAATTGCGCCAAAGAAAGGCGTGTATCCTGTTCAGCTTAGTTATCTTAGCGGTGGCTTTAGCTGGGACGTTACCTATAACACCGTTTGGGACGAAAAGAACCTGCAATTCAATTCCTGGGTAACCATAAACAACCGCTCCGGTCGTGCCTTCGATAAGGTGAACCTAAAGCTGATAGCCGGAGAGGTAAATCAGGTTCAGGAGTATTATAATAAAGGCCTCACCGGTGCAGGCATGCAACGCTATTACGCCGAAGACTCCGCTGCCATGTCTGCTCCCTCTTTCGAAGAAAAAGCCTTCCACGACTTTCACATGTACACCCTGGATCAGAAAGTATCCTTTGCCAACAATCAAACTAAGCAATTGGAGCTGTATCCCACTATGAACATCAGTGCCAATGCGGTGTATGAGTATAACACCTACAGCACTGCCGTAAACAGCATAATAAAGTTTAAGAATACAGCCGAAAATGGAGCCGGGAAAGCTCTGCCCAAAGGGGTGATAAAGGTTTATAAACAAGATACCGACGGTAATCTGGAGTTCATAGGTGAAGATAGCATAAACCACACCTCGCGTAACGAAGAAGTTGCCGTGAACACCGGAAAGGCTTTCGACCTGGTTGGCTCCACCCGCGTAAAAGAAAACAAACAGGTATCGAATAGAATTAATGAACGCGTGTTGCAGATAACGCTAAAGAACAATTCCGATAAGCCCAAAAAGATTAATGTGATGCACCAATTGGGTACCGGAACCAAGATAGTGGAATCGGACTTGCGCTATGCCAAAGACAGCAACGACAAGGTTACCTACAGCGTAGAAATTGCTCCCAATAAGGAAGCTATCTTCTCGTTCCGCGAAAGAACAGAATACTAATCACCCCAATAAGGAGCTCGCATGCGAGAAAAGATTGTTACCAATATTGCCGGTATTCAGCGCGAAATGCTGAAGCTTATAGGGGAAGTATCGGCTTTAACCAGCAATCCGCTGGCGATTGAGGATGCCATCGACGAGGTTTGGCATCCTAAATGTGATGTGTTTCAAACCGATAGCGAGTGGGTGGTTATTGCCGAACTGGCAGGCGTGGAAAAGAATGAGATTAGCATCTCTGTTTCTCCGGATTACCTGCGCATCAGCGGCATTCGCAGCTTTCCCGCCACCAACTGCCCCCTATGCTACTATAACATGGAGATAGAAACGGGACACTTTGAACGCCGCATCTATTTCCCAGATGCCAATATAGCCAAAGATAACCCCAAGGTTAGCTATATTAATGGCATTTTGCGCATTGCCTTCACCCTGGCACCTGTAGTGGAGCGTATTATTCCGGTGCAGTGATAAGCGTTAGGCGTTAGACCGTAGATGAGTTAACGGGTTAGCGGGTTAACGGGTTATCCGTGGCAACTCTAAGATACCTGCTATCTTCGTTTTAACCCCGAAA
>DIMZ01000117.1:0-143 GCA_002425825.1 Cloacimonetes bacterium UBA5553
TTTTGTTCCAGAAGCACTCTACCATTGCTGCTGGATTTATAGGCTTGGATAATTCTTTCATTGGGCAGGTTTTTTACCGCTAGAAGCTCTTTGCGGCTGTCTAGGTCATAATTGGCTATGATGCCACCGGAGATACCGCTGCT
>DIMZ01000117.1:151-6934 GCA_002425825.1 Cloacimonetes bacterium UBA5553
ATGGATAGGAAGCACCTGGTTTCTTTGCCCAGAGGAAGCCTGTATCGCCTTTTAGCAGCAGCAGTTCTGTGTTACCGCTGATAGTGGTTCCAATGTCTAAAGGCCAAAAGGCATCGTTGAAGCTATGCACCTGGGCATGTCCCCCTGGCTGAGGCTCGAATGCTTTCACGGTTCCATAGCCGCTTTCCGGCATTTCCATTGCCACATATTCCAGACTACCATTACCGTCTATATCCAGCATTCTGGTTAATGGCCTGCGTGGGGCACCCACAGCTTCTTTGGTAAAGCCATAGGAAGACACATGTTCGGAGGCGATATTCATGAAATTAGTATACACTGGAGATTGATACTCCACATTGGCGATGTTAAATGCGGAAACCTGAACGCTAATGGGACCCTGGGGGACAGATGGTGGGATTGCCCATACCTGCAAAGTATCGATGGTGGCAGAATANNATGCTGCCATTGGAAGCGGTTATCACAAATTCGGTGCGCACAGGCTCATTAAAAGTAGCCGAGGCATAAAAACGCAGGTTTTGCTTATCATAACGTTTGAAGCCGCCAAAGCTGTTCGCATTCATTACGGGAGGGGTTCTATCTACAATAATGGTTCGGTAGTAGTTGTATTTCATTTGGCTGTTCTGGGTTTTTTCGTATTGTAGCCGAAGCAGATATTTGCCTTCAGCAAAGTAAGCAGGTATTTTGAATTCACCTAAAACGCCGTTGTTTACCTGATTGTAGTAAAAAGTTGGGGTGGGGTGATGGGTTTGGATGTCCAGCCAGCCTATCATAGTGGGGTCACTTAAGCTGCTGTAGGTTAGCGAATAGCGCATGAAGTTATCGCCGTAAACAGAGCCAATGATGGGTATTGTGCCGGTTACACCAAGCTGATCGGGAGGGCTGGTGATTTCTACAAAGGGAGGGTTGGTGTTGTCTAGCAACTTCTTTGTGTCTAACAAGCCGTGCCCGGTTTGGATGTCGAAGCCCACTGCACCGATGTCTTCGGTGGAAGTTAACAAGGCGGCACGTACTTCCTGAGGGCTTAATCCCGGTTGCAAAGATAGGAGCAGGGCTACACTTCCTGTTACAAAGGGAGCGCTCATAGAGGTTCCATCCTGGTAGAAGTATTGCTCGTTGCCGTCCATCTTATAGGTAGAGAGCACACGTTCGCCAACGGCTACCAAGTCTAAATCCACGCCGTAACTGGAAAAGCCGGAGAGCTGTTTGGCAGAATTAACCGATCCAACCGAGATAACGCAGGATAGCTTGGCAGGATAACTTAATACATCGCCGGGATCATTACCGGCTGAGGCTATCAGAGTTACGCCTTTGGCGTAGGCATATTCGCAGGCATCGGAGATAATGGGTGAATAGTTTGGGTCTCCCCAGCTCATGTTGATCACGTTACACCCATTATCGGCAGCATAGATTATGGCTGCTGCAGCATCGTCGTCTTGCAGAAAACCCTGGCCGGATGTTGTTCTAAAACCAGCACGCAAGGGAACAAGGGATACGTTCCAACAGGTTCCGGCAATGCCGATGCCGTTGTTGCCAGCAGCACCAATGATGCCGGCAACGTGGGTGCCGTGATAGTTTTCGTCATCCACATCGTTATCCTGGCCTATAAAGTCGCCCAAGCCAACATCAGCCATTTCTGGAGCATCCACAAAGTCCCAGCCGCACCAGTCGTCAATATAGCCGTTGTTATCGTCATCAATGCCGTTACCCGGTATCTCATTTGGATTCAAGTATATGTTGGCTCTGAGGTCGGGATGGTTTACCAAAACGCCAGAATCAACCACGCCAACTTTTATCAAATGGCTGCCGGTGGTATAGTTCCATGCTTCGTTGATACGGCTTACTGGTATGGCTTGCAAACCGTAGTACAAATCATTTGGTGTGCTGTGAAGCTTGCGCAGGAAGTTTGGCTGAACGTATTCCACACCCGGGAAGTTCAGTGCCGCTAAGGCGGATTTATCTGGCTGGACATTAACGTCAGCAAGGTAGTATTGAGCTGTATGCATGCCTTTTATAGGGCGAATCTCGCGCACTCCCTGTTGAGTTAAGAAGCTGTCGAAAGAAGCTAATCCAGTTTTTCCGTTACGCACCTGGATGGGTGCTGCGGTTTTGAAGATTAACTGACCTGGGGTTACTAGTGCCCACGAGGTATTAGCTAAAACAAGAATAACAGCTAAGACGATGCCAGATAAGATTTTTCGCATATATAACCTATTAGAAATTGTAGGTCAGCCCAAAGCTGTGTACGTCGTTTAGTCCATCAGAGAAGGCGGCAAAGCCATAGTCAACGCTTATCCGTCGGTAGCTTATGCCAATGCCGGCACTAAGGTTTTGGGCGTCCTGATTAATTTTATATCCGCTCCTTAGACTCAGGATGCTAAACAGCTCCAGCTCTGCGTTGATGCTGCTCTTCATGTCTTCTCCGGCTACGTCTATCACGCTGAAACCAAGCTGTAGCTCTTGTTCACCAATGGGTAGCTTTTTTGTAAGGTCTGCTTCAAATGAGGTTGGGAAACGCACTTTCACTTCGTTGGTCTTGGTTGATTGCCCGATGTTTCTTACTACCGCCGATAGCTTTGTACCCTTTAAAGGAGGTAGCATGCTGAAGCCAAAATCGCTGTGAACACCAAGACTGGTGGCAGTATTAAGCTTCTGGTATAATGCGCCCAGGTTAAAGCCAAAATACAGGCTGGGACTCATTCGGTATGAGTAATTTGCAATAATGTCTATATCAATGGGGTTGTAATGACCAATCAGGAAGCCGGTGTCATCCCGGTTTTCTATCTCGCCATAATCCAGATTTCGCAAGGCAATACCGAAGTGGCTTAGCTTTTTGCCGTATGAATAAGCCAGTGTGTTAGCATTGGTGTCTGCCAACCAGGGCGTGCTGCTAATGCTTAGAATGCGTTGGTCTGTTTCACAGGCAGCCGCAGGCTGAAGGATGAAGGCAGAGGCATTTCCACTGCTATGTACTCCGCGGTTTGCCATGGCAAGGTTTATAGGGCCGCTGGGTACATTCAGGAACTTGTAACCGTATAATGCGGTATCTTCGCTTGCATTGGCAAACAAGCTGCCAAGAACAAGCAACAGGAAGAGGATCAACGTTGTATATTTCATTATTGCTCCTGTTATTTTTCCACGCTGAACTTAATCCGCTTGCTTTCGCTGTCGGATTTAATAACGGCGATGTAAACTCCGCTGCTCAGCTTGTGGGCAGGGATGTTAAAGATGTCTAAGTTTCTTAAGTATGCCCGGGCAATTGCTTCTTGTCTTACAATTAAGCTACCGCTAATGTCGTAAATGCTAAGTTCAAGGCTTACATCACGTGTGGGCATTACATTCAAAATAAGCTTTTGATTGTATATGGATTTTAGTGGGTTTGGATATATGTATAACTGACCAGGAACGAAAAGTTCTGCATTCTGGTATTGATTGGGCAGGGCAGCAGGGTCTATGGATGCGCTTCGTAACAGATTGGCATATTCTGTAGTCCAAGCCAAGCCAGGGATGGATGCAGGAGCATTGGCCAAGGGGGTTCGGAATATACTGCCATTATCGGTAGCGCTATACAAGTGCCAGCTATCATCATTCGCTTTGGCGGCAAAGGGCAAGCTTCTGCTCCTCTGTGAAAAAGCCACNNACCGGGAAGCCTCCCTTCATGCGGTAATCATCTTCCCAAACACAAAGCCGGTTCATGGAAAAGTTGCCAAGCAATTCTGCCTTACCATCGGCATCAATATCCATAGCATACAAGCCAGAACCGATGCCATCACGATTGCCAGACAAGCGTGTGGTAACAGGATTCATGCGGCCACCCTGGTAGTCCAATACCAGAAAATCATTATCCCCGCCAATAAGGATATCGAGTGAGCCATTGCCATCCACATCGGCAATACTTAGCGGTGCATAGTAGCTATTATCATGTGCCAAAACGAGGTTGTGGCTATAGGGGAAGCCGTTGATGGCCTGCAAATTGGAATTAAACACATACACGCTGTTTCGGCACTGCACAATAAGCTCACCATTGGCACTTCCCGGCACGATAGGTGCCTGAAAGATGCCTACTATAACGCTATCGGCTGGTATATCCAGCGACATGGCATTTATGTCCCAATCTGCCTTGTTAATGGTTGCAAGCCAATAGGCACCTGTCTGATCTTTGTAAACCAGAGACAGCTTATCTCTAAAATCTACTATGTTACTGCCGATAACCCCACTGAAGTTAACGGAGGTTACAATGCTGTCATTGGCTTTATCCAAGATTACCACAGAAGACGAGGCATAGCTATCAGGATTAACAGTGCTAATCCTGTTTATTGGCAGCGCAAGCTTGTCACCAAAGCTCACCGGATGGCTTGCCCAGTGTGCCTGGTTTTGGGTATATATGTAGCTCTTGTTGTCTTTATTCAGGNNCGTGATAATGAGCTTTGCTGCATAGGAACATAGAACGAATCGCCATCCCACGTGTAGTTCTTTGCCACGCTCATTCTTGTTATAGGAAACTCGTTGGCAAGCACATCATTTTCCCACATATAAAGCTGTCCATCGGGCATGGGGTAAAACAGCTCTACATCACCATTGCCATTGAAGTCCACAGCACAGGCACTCACGCTGTTCTCGCCTTGATATGCTGTTTCCAGGCTCCAACGGAAGTTTACCGAGAAATGCATGCGGTTTCCGCTGGCAGAGATGTTATAAATCTCCAAGGGAATGCCACCATAGTTACTTGCAGAGGTTGGAAGAGACAATAGCCCATTGTGTTACATATTGCCGAAGTAGTCATTATTCCCAGCTCGGAAGCTATCGAAGGGGCTACCATACTTATACACATCGGGAGCAGAGGTATCTAAATGCTCAATCCCGTCGGCTTCTTCCAGATCAACTCCCTTACGAGTGGCATCGGCATTGATGCGGTTCATGTCAAAATTACTGGTGAAGTTCTCGGCGATAATATTCTCATCTATATGCCAGATAAGTATGCCTGAACCATCCTGCAAAACTGCACTGCCGGGAGGAAAAGGACCGCCCAGTCCGGGTAGGAAGAAGTCCCATTCACTATCTGCATACCTATTGGTCATAAAGTCAAAATATGGCAACAGCGGATAGTTCTCGTAATACTGCTGTTCCCCTTCCGGTAGCAGTTTGAAGCTATAGCTTGGCTGGCTGCTATAGGGGTCTAAGCTGCCATCCGGGTTTTGTTGACGGTTTTCCACCAGGAAATATTCTGATGCAGAAATTGGCACCTTATACATGCGTATGGCATCAGGCGAATGATTAAGAAAGTGATCAAGCGGATTGTTTACACTGGACTGGGAGAGAACTACAGGATTCTCCCAACCAAGCATATAGCGGGAGTATGCCGATAACTGTGCGGGTACATAACCATTGGCGTTCCACACACCTGTGCCCATCAATCCCCAATTGCCTATGCCCTGACTAAAGCCATTGCTGCTATCGTTATCGAACAGCGTAGGCAAGCCGATCAGGTGTCCAAACTGGTGCGCCAGAACCCCATAAATGCTAAAGAGATACATATCTGCATTATCCGCAGGGGGAACGGGGAAATAGTCTTGAAACTCATCTTCGGGAACTATAACCACATTAGTTAAGGCAGCTCCATCATTTGTAATAACCCCGCGGTAGTTATTGTTATTTGGCTCGAAGAAAGCTTGCAGATTTCTACGGGTTAAGAAGGTGCTCCAGATTTGGTCGGTACGAATGCGGTCGATGTCCGATTCCTGTCCTTGCCCGGCATGAAAGATAATTACTCCCCCGTAGTTATTAAAGTTCACATCGTCATCAATCTGAGCCAGGAAGTCCGGAATAATCTGCGGTAATCGCCAATCTATTCTCTCTGCGCTATCGCCGCCATAATACGCCATGGGATTTGGCATGGTTAGCACTTGCGGATAGATGGTGTATTCGAGGTTATAGGCACCGTGGCTGGCTTCGGCAAAAAAGTCGGTAAGATGAACCATCCACCTATCAAAGAAAGCCTCATCATGCGGCAGAAAGTCCGGATGCGCGGCAGTAGCACGAAAGCTTTTGTCACTAAACTGGATTCTTAGCACCAGGATGTTATTAGGTATCTGCATCCGTGTGTTGCCGTGCGTGCCAATAGCCTGCGGCAGATGTTCAATCCTGGTAGCCTGCCAATTCTCAGGTGGGTTTTTGTAAGCCGGAACAGGAGGAACCAACGCATATCCAACAGTGGCGCTTACAAGTAACACCAAGGGGAGTATGAGTTTAACTATTTTACTAATATGGGGCATAACACCACCTTAACCTGAATGATATTGGTAAAGAACAAAAAAGCATCCCGACTGAATCCGCAACAAACATAGCAAAACCAACAAAACCGGCATGGCATCAGCCGTCAATAAAAAAACCCGCTTGAGACATAATAATTACGTTGCTCAAGCGAGTTCAATGTTTGCTGTCTTATCCCAATACCGGGTGAGATTATAGGTTTTTACCAGCCAATATGTCTGCTTCGGTGCATTTGCAGATTTTGGCGTATTCGTTTTGAGGTCTCCAACCGCCGGTCTTCTTTTGGTTTGTGATAAGTTTCACTCTCTTAATCTCCGTATTGCATACGGGGCACATAACCTTTCCTTCGCTGGAGGTTTCGTGTGCGAGTTTTGCTGTAAAGCTCTTTACTTTTCCCATTTTATCCTCTTGTTTTCTTATGCTCTTTCGATGTATTCGCCGTTGCGGGTATCAATCTTGATCTTCTCGCCGGCTTCCACGAAAAACGGTACCATC
>DIMZ01000117.1:6981-10166 GCA_002425825.1 Cloacimonetes bacterium UBA5553
ATGCTACTTTACCGCTGCCGGAGGCAGTGTTGCCCTTAACGTTGGGCTCGCATTCGGCGATAGTTTGAATAATTGTGGTGGGCAGATCAATGCCAAGCACCTCTCCACTGGGGGAGATCATTACGATAACTTCCATGTTATCCATTATCATTTTGGCTTTATCACCCAATATGGAGGCATCAACGTGCATCTGCTCATAGTTTTCGCTATCCATCAGCACCAAAAAATCACCTTCACGATAAAGGTATTCTTTCTTTGTGCGTTCGATGCGAACTTCATTAAAGCTGTCGCTTTCGCGGAAGGTGTTTTCTAACACACGTCCGGTTTGCACGTTCTTCATTTTGGTGCGCATAAAAGCCGGGCCTTTACCGGGTTTTACATGCAAGAATTCTACTATTTCATAGAGTCCGTCTTTGAACTCGATTATCATTCCGTTGCGTACATCAGACATTGAAGCCATTACTATTACGTTCCTTGTATTTAGTCTAAGTGAGTCATAATTTTTCCTATGCCTATTTTGGCAAGCGATATTTTGTAAGTGCTGGTGTGCTGGTGAGGTCGATAGGTCGAGAGGTCGAAGAGTGGAGAAGTGGAACATTGATTGGACATAGAGTGCTGGGGTGAGGAAAACTTAGCTGTCGAGCTATGCCAATGTGGTATAGCTGCGTATGCAGTCCATTACGTGTATCTTGTCTATGTCGTCCACTCAACTAATAGCACTAATAGGCATTCACACTGCCCTGCCCCTACGCTTTGTGTTCTCTGTTGTGTTCATTCTATCTTGCTGCTATTGCAGTAGAATTACGCATGAAATACGNNTTAGTAATTCGTTCAAGGAAGAAGGGGAAAATCTACTGCTGCAACACCCGTGCCACTGAGTGCTTTGGCAGTCTGCCTGTTTGTCCATCTGGCAAACGCAGCAAGTATAGTTCATCATGGGTCTCCAATACCGTAACTATCAAGCCTGCATGCACATCGGCAATAGCTACATCGGCATTGGCGGAAAGCAGCTTTTCGGCAGGGCTGATAATCACTCCAAGCTCGTTATTACGTTGCTGATAGCTTTTGTAGCCCAGCAGCGTGAAAGAGCTAAGGCAAAGCATGCATAGCACTATGAAGCTAAGCAGCGGTAAGGCACGCTCTTTATCGGGATCGTAGAATAGCAACCACGCCAGACACAAAGAGGTTAAAAGCAGCAAGATAAGGCTAATAATTGCCAGGCGATTTACGCTAAAAAACCATAGCAGCCTGTAAGTGGCATTCACCAGAAACTTATGCTGTGGATAAAGCTTGCTGTCTGCACTGAGGCGAAGCGAAAGCTCAAGATTCGCCCGGGCGTGTTTGTGGGNNAATTCAAGTTTAATGCCCTTAAGTAATATAGATTGGCAAGTGCCTGATTTCCGGAATCGAAATATGCCACTGCCTGGTTGTAGTAGTAATCCGCATTGTGGGGTTCATGTTTCTCTTTTGCGGTTTGGGAAGAAGTAGAATCCGTAATAGCCAAAAGCGGCAGTACGCAACAGAATAAGATGGTGCTGATTTGCAGAAAGCGTTTCATTATTTACTCTCCCGTGCTGCCGTTTTTGCTGCGAAGGCGACTGAAGCCCGCAACTATGCCTTGCAGCATTTGCAGGTCTTGTTGCAGGTTTATGGCTCTANNAGCGGGCTTCCTGACAGTGGTTTACAAAGCTTCTTAGGTCTTGCAGCAATTCTGGCGGAAGATTGTGAAGGCTGAGTGCATCAAGCTTTTCTGTTGTAGAGAGATGTCCTGCAATGGTATAGCGGGTACCAAGATAGTTAAACAAAGCTTTTTCTGCAATAGGGTAAAACTCCGGCGAAAGGCTTTGGCCAGCGGCTGTAGCTTGCTTCATGTATTTCTGCATTACGTGCCGGGCTTGTTTCTGGGCGTAGAGCCGGGGTGATTTTCGTTGCAGCTTGGCGTTGTATGCCATTACCGAAATCCCAATGCAGCCTGCAAGTATTATCGATACAAGTATCCAATACCATGCCTGCGTGGCGTATGCCACATAGTTTGGGTAATGCTTGCGCGAAATCTTGGGATGCATCGATCGTGGGGTTTGCGATTCCCACATGCGGTTCAAGTAGCTAAGCACATTGGCGGCCTTAACCTCTATCTGTTGTTCGGGCATGGAGTAACTGCGGTATTCACCTGCATCGTTATCGAACCAGGCAAAGGGCAAGTCCGGTAGTTTATACTGACCACGACTTTGGGGGATAAGGGTGTAGTAGTAAGTGCGTGTGCCTTCTATCCCGGCATTAAGATTGTCCATAACCACAGGGCTGGATACCTGAAATCCGCTTCCCGAAGCAAACATGGGGGATGAAAACTGGTTAAAATTTCCGCGTCCCTGTATCTTTAGGCTAAAGCTTAGTGCCTCACCCAATGCTACATCGGTTTTGGACAGGCTGTGGCTAATCTTAAAATTACCAACTGCGCCGCTGAAACCGGCAGGCACACCGGACTTGGGCAGTGGACGCACAACTATGCTGCTGCCTGAACTGGAAAGGCTTTTATTCATGTAACCAAAGTTATACAAACGCGCAACGCCTCGCATTTGAGGAGCTTGCAGGGTTCCTTCCATATTTGGCATTATGGCAAGCCGCTTTATTAAAGCGCGTTTGTAGTTTTTGCCGTTGTGTCTCACATCTTCGTAGTTCAGCATAGTCGGCTGTTCATAAGTGCTTTTGCCGTATCCCTCGAAGTCCTTTTCATCGTCCAGATTGAAGCTGCGCACCATTTCATCGGTATATAGGTAATAGGATACTATAGCGGGGAATCCACGATATACAAACTGACGGTCGGGCAGTGCTAACAGCATGGTATTGCCATTCATTATGCCCGATCTTTCCCATGTGTCAAAGTCGTTTAAGCCAAAAGGATCGGGAATGGGGAATGCTGGTGAGGATTGACTTTGACCGGAACCGGAGGCTGTTCCCTTTACTACCTGAATCTCGATGGGCTTGGTTTGGTATTCACGGTTATTTACCTTCACGGAAAAGGCGGGAATTATGGTGTTACCCGTTTGGGTGGGGATGTAAATGTAGTTATAGGTATTAGTGTATTCTGCCACTCTCTGAAAACCTTGCAGCGATACCGAACTGGATGATGAATTTGTCATATTTCTAAAGCTGAAGAGCTTGATTACCGGGGGAGACGGTTCGGA
>DIMZ01000117.1:10194-10760 GCA_002425825.1 Cloacimonetes bacterium UBA5553
ATACATTTATGGGGCTGGTATCGCTAATTTTCAGGCTTAGAGTTAGGCGGTCATTGGTGCTAATAGTGAATTTGTTTACCGAAACCTGCACCTTCGCACCAAAGAGAAAAACGGGCAGGAGCAGTAATAATAGGAGTAGTCTTTTCATTATCACCACCATTTGTCGGGAGGTAATTCGTTCTGTCTTTTTTGTTGCTTACGGTCGTTGCTTTCTTTGTTGTCCAAACCACCCAGGATGTTGCGAATCTCTTCTTTCTTATCTTTGTCCGGGTCTTCTTTGGGTTCGGGTTTGGGAGCTTGCTTGTCAGATTTTTTTAAGCTAAGCTCATAATTAGCCTTTGCATCCTGATCATTTGGGTCGCTTAGCATGGCTCGTTTAAAGTTTTCTGCTGCTTTTTGGTAAGCGCCCTGGCGATAGGCAATATTGCCTAAGTCATAGGCTTGGCTCTTTTGGTTTTTAGCATTTGTAGCTGGCTCTTCCGCCTGCTGATACTTTTCTTGTTTATAAAGGCTCTTCGCCAGATTTGCGTTGGCCTTTTCATCTCCCTTGCCGGCGTTTTTGCTAA
>DIMZ01000117.1:10800-22933 GCA_002425825.1 Cloacimonetes bacterium UBA5553
CGTTTTTGCTAAATATCTTTTCTGCCCGGGAGTAGTTCTTTGCCCTGTAGAGCATACTTGCAAGGCTTTGGGAAACGGCTTTGGGTCGCAGCAGCACCTCGAAAATCAGTAGTAGTAGAATAGCGATTAATACTATCAGGAGTAGCTTGCGTTTATTAACTTTCATGATAGTTCTCCGGGCCAAGGGTGCCCTTCTTTCTGCGAGGGTCTATTATGTTTTCGGTGAAGAGCAGGATGAGGGCTATGGCTGCAAATATGTGGTACTGGTCTTTTAGGATGTTTAGCTTTTTGCGGCTAATGCGGCGTTCTTCACTTTCGTAGATGCGCCTTAAGATTAGCTGAATTTCATCACCGCCGGGAGTTACCCGGTAATAGTCTCCACCTGTGCTTTGCGATATGCGGGAGAGGGATTCTTCATCCAGCTTGCTTAGCACTTCCCTGCCAGTTTCGGGATGGGTGATAATATAACCATCGGGACTGCCAACGCCCATGGAGTGGATGCGAACATTCTTTCCGGCAAGCTGCTTGGCTTGCTTAATGCCAGTGGCAGCAAGGTCTTCACCATCGGAAATCAGAATAAGAGTGTTTGCGGGAGAGGCGGAGTCGAAGGCATCAACGGCAAGCTGTAATGCCGCTCCTATATTGGTTCCCGGCTTTGTAACAGTATTTGTGCTCAGGCTGCTCAGCACTATTTTTACCGCTTCATAGTCATCCGTTAACGGGCATTCCAGCGTGGCATTGCCGGCAAAAGCTATTATGCCAATGCGATCGGTTTTTACCTGCTCTAAGAATGCCGAAATCTGGATAATGGCACGCATCAATCGGCTGGGCATCATGTCTTTGGCATCCATGCTTTTAGACACATCAATGGCGAAGATTATGTCCATACCGCTGCTTTCGGTTTCTCTATCTACAAAGTCCCACTGAGGGCGCACAAGTGCAAAGATGATGGCAGACAGGGCAAGGATGAGAACAAATAGCCTGAAGCCAGACCAGAAAGGCGAGTGTTCGCGGTATATGTAGCGCATAAGATGCACTTGAGCATAGCTGCTGAAGCGTTTTGCAATTCTAGATTTGCGCTTTATTACCAGCACGAACAGCACTGCAGAAACAATAAGCAAGGCAAGTAAATGGGGGTTAACCAGATTCATGGCTACTCCGGCAAAACAAGGATAACAAAGGTTCTAAAGCCTATCTCAAGTAGCAGCATTAAGAAGGCGAGCCACAAAAAAGGCATGAATCTCTCGCTGTATCGGTAGCTGAATTGAGCGTTAAATGTAGTTTTCTCCAGTCTGTCAATTTGAGACATAATCTCGCTCAGGCTGGATGAGTCGGAAGCCAACCATGCTTTTTCGGTGCCGGATATGGCAGCAATCTTGTTTAGTGTAGCCATGTCCAGTTCGATGTATGTGTTCACATAGCGGGTGCCGAATAGCGGGTCGGTGTATGGAAAAGGCACCATACCATCCCGTCCTACGCCAATTGGATATACCTTTATGCCAAGCTGCTTTGCCATGTTTGCGGCACTTATCGGGTCTATCTCGCCGGTGTTATTCACGCCGTCGGTTATCAGGATAATGATGCGGGACTTGGCTTTGCTGTCTTTTAGCCTGGCTACTGCCTTTGCCAGTCCCATGCCGATGGCTGTACCCGATGCTTGCTCATTTACCTGAATCTTGTTTAGGCTGGCAAGTATGGCGTTCTGGTCAAAAGTAAGTGGTGTTTGCGTAAGTGCGTATTCAGAAAAAGCTACCAAGGCAAAGCGATCATTGGGGCGTTTGCTAACAAAGTCGGAAGCTACTTTGGCAGCGGCAACCAGACGATTATCGGGAGCAAAGTCCATTGCCAGCATCGAGCCGCTGATATCTACGGCGAGCACAATATCCACGCCGCGATTTGTGATGTTGCGGGTTTGTACGCCCCACTTTGGTTCTGCCATGGCGATTACCAAAAACAGGATACATAGACTACGCAATGCGGGAATAAGAAAGCGGTAAGGAAGCTGCCGGGCAGCCAGATGGCTTAGTATGGCAATGCGGGAATGGGGAATATATAAGCTGCGTTTGCGCTCGATGTGCATTGTCCAAAGCCAATATAGGGGGATTAGCAGCAGTAGCAGTAAGAGCCAGGGATGCCCGAACTTTAGCACTATTTACCCCTCGCTGCCTGGGTTTGGAAGCTCTGCAGATAATCTTTGAACCACATGGTGTGTCGGTTTATCTCATCCGACTCGGGCAAAGCCTTTGCAAACTTTACTAAATCGCAATAGTATAAGAAGTCTTTTATCTCGGTTGCTTTAGCAATGCGGTGCCTCGTGATATGGGCTACAATCTCGGGTGCCGTCATCTCCAATGCACTAAAATTGTACATATCTTCCAAAAAGCCTCGCAGAATCTCCGAGATGGCAAAATGATAGCCCAATACATCAGCCTTTTCTAATAGCTCTTGCTTAATGAGAGTCTCTAAAAGCGAGAGTGCCTTTTCCCATGGCGGAATGCTCTTCACAGGCGAAATGGCTGGGTTGGCAGGGGTGGAGATTGCTTTTTTTGGTCTCTTTATTATGAGGTAAGCTGCAATAACAATAGCGGTAAGCAGCAGGAAGAGATATAGCCAGAAGGGAGCCTGGAAGCGGTATCGTTCCAGAGGCTTTATGTCGCGCAGCAGGGTGTCGCCCTCTGCCAAAACGGAAAGCACAAACACGCGAAATGCATCGGTGGAATCGGGTGCAATGCTGCTATCTTTGTAGATAATAGGAAGGCGGGGAATGCTTAAGCGGCCGGTTCTAAGGGGGGCGAGCTTAATCTCCCAGCTCTTGCCATCTGCCTTGGGGGCATTGGCTATAACGGCAAAGCTTTCCAGTGTGTCGGGAATAGTTACGCTACTAATGGGACTGTCGCTGGTGATAAACATAGAGAAAGGGCTTCCCACGCTAAGACTATCTGCACCGATAAGCTCCTGGTTAAATGTAGCAAGCAGAATCACGGGGGAAAGCATGACCGAAAGTATAAAGAACATGCAAGCTAGCTTGGCGTTCATCGGGAGTTTCTCCGCTTAACCCTTAGGGCAAAGAACTTGCGCAGGGCTTGCACATAGGAGTCATTTGTCTTTATTAGCAGATAGTCGCATTTGCATTTCTTGAAGAATGCTTGCAGCTCCATCTGTTGCTTATTGGTGATGTCTTTATAGGTATTTCTTAGCTTGGGATCGGAGCTATTAATCCAGGTGCTGGCACCCGTTTCGGGGTCTTGTAGCCTTAAAATGCCTGCATCTGGTAATTCAAGTTCGCTGTTGTCTAATATCTGCAGGGCTATTACGTCGTGTTTGTGTGCCAGTATCTTTAGTGCTTTCTCGTAGCCGGTGTCCAGCCAGTCGGAGATTATGAACAGGATGCAGCGTTTTTTCAGGATGCGCTGAGCATATTCGCAGGCTGCTTTTAATGAAGTGCCTTTGCTTTTCGGCTGCAGATATAGAACTTCACGTAGGATGGAGAGGGCATTGTTGCGTCCCTTACGGGGTGGCAGGTACTTCTCAATTTGGTCGGAAAAGAGAATCAAGCCTGCAAGGTCATGATTTGCCACAGCTGAGAAAGAAAGTCCTGCCACCAATTCGGCAATACGCTCACGTTTGAACATTGAGACGGTACCTAAGTTCTGCGAAGCGCTTACATCCACCAGGAATACTACGCGTAGTTCACGTGTTTCGACAAACTTCTTTATGTAGATTTGTCCCATGCGGGCAGAGACGTTCCAGTCTATATCACGATGGTTGTCACCTGCCTGGTACTCGCGAACTTCCGAGAATTCCAATCCTTGACCGCGGAAACGACTGTGATATACACCGCTGAACATTTCAGAAACGGTGTTTCGGGTGCGTATCTCAATCCGGCGTATCTTCTTTAGGATATCCGAAGCACTTTGGGTAAACATCAGTCCTCTTTATGGGACTTCAATCTCGTTTAGGATGCGGTTTACTATTTCTTCGCTGTTAAGTTCTTCAGCTTCAGCTTCGTAAGATAAGATTATTCTATGACGCAGCACGTCGCGGGCAATGGCTTTTATATCATCGGGGATAACGTATCCTCTACCGCTAATGTAGGCATGCGCTTTTGCTGCCCGGGCAAGGTAAATGGTTGCACGAGGCGATGCGCCGAACTCAATCAGGCCTTTCAGGTTGCTAATTCTGGGATATCGCTCTGGATGCCTGGTTGCTTGAATTAGGTGCAAGATATAGTCCCCAAGCTTTTCTTCCATGTGAATGAGGTTTATAACTTCGCGCATGGCTGTTATGTCCGTGGGGCTAAGCACTTTCTTTAGCGTAATAGGCTTATCTTCCACCATTCTATTCATAATTATGCGCTCATCATCGAAGGCAGGATACTTAATCTTTAGCTTCATCATAAAGCGATCTACCTGCGCTTCCGGCAGGGGATAGGTGCCTTCTTGCTCTATGGGATTCTGGGTTGCCATCACAAAGAAGGGATTTGGCAGAGCTTCCGTTCTGTCGCCCAGGGTAACCTGACGCTCCTGCATTGCTTCCAAAAGGGCAGACTGCACCTTGGAAGGAGCACGATTCACCTCGTCGGCAAGGATGAAATTGGCAAAGATTGGGCCACGTTTGGCACTGAATTCCCCGCTTTTAGGATTGTAGATAAGTGTTCCAGTGATGTCTGCAGGTAGCAGATCGGGAGTAAATTGAATGCGGGCAAACTGCGCGTCAAACACAGCCGCCAAGGAGGAGATGATTAGCGTTTTGGCTAAGCCGGGAACTCCTTCAATCAGCACGTGTCCATTGGCCAGAATGCCAATCAGCAATCTGTCCATTATCTCGTTTTGTCCTACTACTACTTTGCCAATCTCGCTTCTAACATCAGCAAGGATGGCAGAGCTTTGTACAACTTTGCTTTGAATTTCTTCTATCAACATATAACCCCCGGTTCAGGTAGTATAGTTTGAATATTCCACATTTACTTTAACAACAAAGAAATCGGGAATCCGGCAAAAACCGTAATTCCCGAAAAGCGGCTGTTATATAAGATCAGCTTGATGCCGTGCGTCGAATCATTTTGACGCCAGATTAACAGGTTTATTTTGTTACGGCTTTGCGGACTTTATTAGCTTTCAAACAGGAGCTGCATACCTTTACACGCTTGATGCCGGTTTCAAAGATGGCACGAATCTCGTGTAAATTGGGATAGAAACGACGCTTGGTGGCATTCAGTGCATGACTGCGACTGTTGCCGACCTGAGCACTTTTTCCACAGATATCGCATATTCTTGACATGGTTCACTTCCCTAATTTTCGTTTGGTTGAACCAAAGAAATCGAAGCCCTTATTTTGACAAGCATTTATTTCATATTTTGCGGAATGCGGATGTCAAATCTGCTGCCATGTGGCTCTACAGGTATGTATTCTAAGCGACCGCGATGCTCTTGCACAAGTTTTTTGCAGATTGCCAGCCCTAAGCCTGTTCCATGCTGCTTGCCTTCAGTTATAAAGGGTTGGAAAAGGTCTTCACGTATATGAGGCGAAATACCGGGACCATTGTCGATTACCGAAATCTGCAACCAACCTGAGGACAAACTGGCACTTAGCTTCACTTCGCCATCTGTGGGAATAGCTTCGGATGCATTCTTAATAAGGTTAATCAGCACTCTACGAATCTTGCTTTCGTCGAAGTACACAAAATCACGAATGCGGTTATCCACCACAAAGTTAATATTACGTCCCTTCAAGGCGGATACATACACATTTTGAATGTCCTTAAGGAATACATCCATGTCTATCATCTGGATCAAGGGTGGGGTTTCGTTGCCTTTGGCAAAGTCCAAAACCTCACGCACCAATTGATCCACCAGCTTGGTTTGTTTTACAATGCTATCGGTAAACTCGTTGCTGCCGGGGAAGATATTTTCTATTAGCTGAGCGGTTAAGACTATAACGGTTAGAGGCGTTTTTATGTCGTGAATGATCTTGCTGGCGGCAAGTCCGATTGCCATTAGCCTGTTTTTACTAAGCATTTGGTTCATCACATCCACAAAACGCTCATTGGTTTCGCGCAAGCGTCCTGAGATAGTGCGCATGAGATTGAACATCACCACTGGGTGATTAAATGTAATATTAGTGAACACTTCCCGGGGGATAACCAATAGCTCCACATCCTCAAGGGCTATTACACTGGCAGAACGCGGCTCGTCATTAATAATGCCCATTTCACCAAAGAATTCGCCTGGCTGTAGCACAGATAGCTGGGCAAAGGGGGTTTCGGGATTATCTAAGCCTTTGCTAATCTCAACTTTGCCACGGCAAATAAAGAATAGATTGTCTCCCCATGAGTGCTCAGTAATAATGGCATCGCCACGTGAGAAATGAATCCGCTCCAAGTCTTTGGCGAAGCTGTGCACCACATCCTCGCTAAGCCCGTTAAAAATACCAATGTTCACGCATTTACTTTCATTTTGCATAGTAACCTCTACCCGTAAATCTCATAATTAACCGTAAGCGAAGGTAATGTGATATACCAAATTCTGTCAAGCAAGAAAACTAAAACTATATTTATCACCAGGCGTTAACCTGTGATGGGGCTCTTCTGCCTTCCATGATAGCTATGGCATTTTCTGCTGCCATAATGCCCATCGCTGTTCGGGTTTCTATGCTGGCAGAGCCGATGTGAGGCAAAAGCACTACATTATCAAGTTTTAGTAGCTCTTCTGGAATCATGGGTTCATGCTCATATACATCAAATCCGGCTGCAAAGATACGCTTTTCCGACAATGCTAATATCAGCTCGTTTTCATCAACAATAGCACCACGGGCGGTATTTATCAGCACTGAGGAGGGCTTCATCATGGCGATAGCAGCTTTGTTTATCAGGTGCTTAGTGTCTTTATTCAGCGGTGCATGCAACGAAATGACATCTGCATTTTTCATCAGGTATTCAAAGCTTACCCATTCTGCCGGGAAGGGCAGTTCCTTTGGGCTTTTTCCGCTGTACAAAATCTTCATGTTAAAGCCGCTTGCCCGCCTTGCTACAGCCTGACCAATTCTACCCATCCCAATTATGCCTAGGGTTTTATTGTAAACATCCTGACCCAGCATCAGCATTGGCTCCCAAGCTCTAAACTTACCAGAGCGCAAGAATGCTTCGCTCTCAGTTATTCTGCGGCAGGTAGCCATTATTAGAGCCCAGGTAAGATCGGCTGTCGATTCTGTTAAGGCACCTGCGGTATTACACACGGCAATATACTTCGAAGTGGCATAGTCCACATCGATATTGTTATAGCCAACGGCATAGGCAGAAATCACCTTCAGCTTTGGGGCAGAGTTTATCACATCCCTATTTATGTCATCGGTTAAAAGGCATATCATGGCTTCGGCATTGGGTAGCTCTGCTCGCAGTTCAGCGTGGGACATGGGTCTGTTATAGGGATTTACCCATAGCTCAAAATACTCACGCAGCTTATTAATTGCTGCCTCTGGGATAGCGCGGGTTAGCACCAGCCTTGGCTTCATAAATACCTCACAAAGCTGCTAACTTCGTGTCTTTTGGGTAGTGCAAATTCTTCGGCGGGATAGCCGATGGGCGTTAAACATGCTACATAATCATCCTGTGGGATATTAAGGATGCTTTTTACTTCGTCTCTATCCATGTCGGTAACCCAACAAGTGCCCAAGCCAAATGCTTTGGCGGCTAACAGCAAATGATACGCGGCTATGCAGGCATCCTGCACCTTTCTGCGTGCCAAATCTCCCCTTGCTACTACTGCGATGGCATAAGGCGATGCTAAAATTGGATCACCTGCCGGGCCACGTAAGTTTACTATCTGCTCCAATGCCTCACGCTGCTTTATCACTATGTAGTAATAGCTTTGCAGATTTCGTGCTGTGGGAGAATAGCGGCAAAGCTCAAATACCTTGTTAAGGATATCATCCGGTACAGGGCTGGGGTAATAATGCCGAATGCTGCGCCGTTGCATAAGCCCATCTTCCAGGCTGAGGTGTGGCTCCAGGGGATGGTCGAAGCTCTGAAACTCCAAATTGCGCCCTTCTGGGTCTTTTGCCCAGAAATGATATATGGAAAACCTAGGATTGTCTTTCGGCGGCTCGAGGGCAAGGCTTTCATGCTTTTTATAGGCTTCCTGAACAGCGCTTCGGTTGGGAAAAAACAGCGTTATAGTCCCTTCTGTCTCAGCATTCTCAGACTGGCAAAAGCCCAATAGGAGATTTCCGTTTCTAAAGATAGTGCATGCTCCTTGATCCAGCCATATCGGTAGTTCCAACACTCTGACGTAAAACTCCCTAATAATTGGCAGGACAGCCGTTTTAAAAAATACTATTCCGTGCATCATGATTGGCTCCTTATAAGTAAGGCGTTGATATACATAATAGGGTAGCTGAAAAGCACCTTATAGCAAGATAGAAATGTGCGGATGTGCTGGGGTGCTGCAGGTGGAAGAGTGAAAGAGTGGAAGAGTGGAAGAGTGGAAGAGTGAAACATTGATTGGACATGGAGTGTTAAGGTGAGGATAGTAGAGCTGTGCCAATGCGGTAAAGCTGAGCCTGTAGTCCATCCTGTCCACTCTCAACTAATATAAACAGGCATAAACACAGCCCTGCCCTTACGCTTCTTTGTTATTTGCTCACTCTGTGTTTTATATATCTTGCTCAGTTTGCAGTATCATTACAGGTTTATTACGGATGAAATCTGCAATGAATCTGTAATGATACCGTGATTCGTGCAAGAAAAAAAGCGGGAATGAATCCCGCTTATTGCTATATGTATGGAGCTATAAGGTTATTAGTCTTGAATAGCTTCTATTACGTCAGGTACGTTACCTTCCAGGCTCTGAATCATAAATTTGGCAGAATCATTAAGATCGCCTTTGGGGTATTTAACCAGGAATTCTCTGAATAACTGCAGTGCCTGATCGGTATTCTTTAGCTCTTCAGCTATCAAAAATGCCTTCATGAAAGAAGCTTTATAATCATCAGAACCGTTTTTGAAGCTTTTAATAATTTGGTCGTAGAAAGAAATAGCATCCTTAAAGTTGCGTTGGCGAGCAGCATCATCGGCGTGAGTGAATAGCTCATCGGCACTAAGGAGGCTGCTAATGCGTTCCGGATACTTTCTCATGTTCACTTCCACAAAAAGCTGTTCGGTAACCTCTTCTTGCTTAGTTTTCTCTTTATCTTTCTTTACGAGAGCTCTAATTCTTTCGGTAAAATCACTTAATGGTCTATAGCTGGCGGGGGTTTCTCTAAGTGTGCGGAAGAACACTATTTCGCCTTTGGCAGAGGTGAAAACCGGGCTAAGGTAGCCAACCGGATTGCTCCAAATCTTTTTAGAGAAGTCTTTATCCGGCCCAATGCTGGTTACAATGCCATTATCATACTGATGGTCGAGCACAGAGCCCTGAGGATTCTTTGAATACTTGGTAATAACGGCTTGCATCTTCTTTTCGTTCTTTTTCTTATAAGCTTGATTATACTTTTTCCATGCACGGTCTGCTTCCTTCTTGCTGTCGAAGTATAGAACTTCAATGGCTCTGTGCGCGGGATTGGTGTACTGGCTGATGTCTTTATTGTAACGCTCCAGAATCTCTTCGTCGCTTACCGTTACGGCATCCACAACCATCATTTCGAATATCTTGCGTAGAATGATGGCTCGCTTCATTGCATTAAGGTCGGTATTTCCTGTTAGATACTGGCTATAGTTTGCTGCCTTTGCCTCTACGAAGATTATGTTTTGCATCAGTTCCTGCTCTGCCAATTGCTGAGCTCCACCGCCTTTGGTGATAAAAATCTGTTCCTGGGGCGGGATGCGATCGTAAGTTTCCAGTAATTGTCTAACTGTAATACGTAGCTGTTCATTGGGTGAATTCATTACAAATTCGTCCATTATCAAGAGGTTTTTGTCTCTGTCTTTAATGTCTATCTGGTCTATAATGTCTGCGTTTACAGTTACGTTATATTTCACTTTAAGATTGTCGATAAGGGCATCCAGCATGCTGCGCTCTTTTGAAGGTCGGTAACGCTGCTCAATTTCGGGAATCACTTCGCTATATTCTTTCTGTCTACCGGGGATGGATTCAATGGTGCGGAAAATGTGCCAGCCGGTTTCGGNNGCTGGGCCGGTGAAACCAACGCTGTTTACTTCACTATTACGAATAAGCTCTTCAAGCTGCAAATCGTTTCCCACGCCGGGAATGTTACCATTTAAGCGCACGTTCTTCACTATGCCCTTTAGGCCTTTGGCGTAGGTGTTTTGGTTATACTTTTCGGACACAGCTTCCAATGTGGCACCGCTATTAAGCTCGGCGAGAGCCTTTCTGCCCTCTTCTTCATTAGCTGCCTGTATATATTGAATGGTAAGATAGGGATGCACATAAAAGGTTTGAATGTTTTGATTGTAATAGGAGAGCTTATCTGCATCGGTCATTACCAGTAGGTCGGAAACATTGCGTTTGTAGTATTCTTGAATCAAGAAACGTTTTTCTGCGCTGTGAATTTTTTCCACAACGTCTTTGTCTTTGTCGAGTTTCATCTGTAAAGCCTTGGCGTAAAAGGCTTCTTCAGCGGCAGTGATGTTCAATACTTCCAATTGCCCATCCACGGTTCTGTAGCGTGCCTGGTACGCGGGGGGAAGCTTGGATATTTTAAGGTCGATGTCTTTGCGCTGGATAACGCCACCGTCGAATTCCGCTAAGATTTCGTTAGGGTCATTAGTAGAAGTGGTAGAAGCTTTTAAGGATGTATCTGCAGCCGATAATACAAGGCAGATGCTTAGGATAATCAGCACAAGGCTGAGACGCTGGATGTTTAACATGTCTATGCTCCTTAGATTTGCTTAGTCAAGTTCAAAAACCCAAAATTGAAACTTAGTACGAGCCGTCAAGACTTTTATCTCTGCTCTCCACTTCAGTTACATTTTATGCGAGTTTGGCACGCATTGTGCATACATATTTGGCAACGAAAAAAAGATCCCTTAGGAGGATACTAATGCTCAGGAAACTGAAAAACCAGAAGGGTTTTACCCTTATCGAAGTCTTGGTGGTGGTTATCATCGTAGCCATCCTTGCCGCTTTAGCCGTACCACGTTATCTGCGTTATGTGGAAAAATCACGTAGTACTGAAGCACAAACTGCAATCAACACCATCCGTAAAACCTTCGACGTCTATATGCAGACCAATGGCTCCACCGATGGTTTCAGCCTTGAACAGGCTCAGAAAGAAGCTCGTTTAGGCGAAAGCACCAACAAAAACTGGAAGTTTGAAGTAGTTGGCAATCCCCCCAAGAAGTATATTGCCACCTCAACTCAGGAATTTGCCGGCGGTGAAGGCAAGCAAGTTTGGTACGACGTAGCAGAAGCCAAATTCCACGGTTATGGTATTGATACATGGACTAACCCCGAATCCGGAGGAACCGAGAGCGACTAATCCAGGAGGATGGAAAATTGACAATCCATGAGTTATTGCGCTTTACCGCAGAAGCGGGAGCGTCCGACCTTCATATTGCAGCCGGCTCGCACCCCATGGTGCGAGTCAATGGTCGNNGGGTCGCATGAAGAAACTAAACTTACCAATTCAGAGTGTTGAAGATGTGGAAACCTTGGTTTTCGGAGTTATGAATGAGTCTCAACAAGAGCTATTCAAAAAGAACCTGGAAATAGACTTTTCCACAAAGCTGAGCAATGAAGTTCGCTTCCGTGTAAACGCATTTCACCAGATTAATGGTATATCCTGTGCGTTTCGTGTTATTCCAAACGAAATTAAGTCTTACGACGAGCTTCATTTGCCAGACATTCTGAAACGTTTAACCATGAAAGAGAAGGGTTTAATACTAGTTACCGGTCCTACCGGTAGTGGTAAATCTACTACTTTGGCAACGATGATAGATTCTGTAAACGAAAATCGCAATTGCCACATCATAACAGTGGAAGACCCCATTGAATTCGTGCATCGCAGTAAGAACAGCCTAATAAACCAGCGCGAGCTGGGGCATGACACCTGGAGCTTTACAGCGGCACTACGCAGCGCATTGCGCGAAGACCCGGATGTAATTCTGGTTGGTGAAATGCGTGATTTGGAAACGGTGTCACTTGCGTTGACAGCGGCTGAAACAGGACACTTGGTTTTT
>DIMZ01000117.1:22963-23089 GCA_002425825.1 Cloacimonetes bacterium UBA5553
ACTTGGTTTTTGCCACTCTGCACACCGGAAGTTGTACCAAATCTATCGACCGTATTATAGACATGTTCCCTAAAGAACAGCAACAACAGGTACGTTCGATGCTGTCTGAATCTCTGGAAGCCGTTA
>DIMZ01000151.1:0-290 GCA_002425825.1 Cloacimonetes bacterium UBA5553
CAGATTTGGGTGACTCTTTACACTGGAGTGCCGAGTTGCCGGTGCGCAAGTACTTCATTAGCTCGACCCAACCAGGCAGACACCCATGAATGTTGTTTAATATTGTTTTGTGTAATCGCCAAGCCCTTAGATATTTCTTATTATGGTACAAAACTTGCAACATAAGTCCTGTGGTTTTAATGAAGCGTTTTTCTTTGATTAACGCGGTTGTATTCTAGGCAATCTGATAAGTATATAGGGGTTACAAGTAGGCAGGATGTAGCTAACCATTAGCATTATGTGCTATGGGT
>DIMZ01000151.1:333-4011 GCA_002425825.1 Cloacimonetes bacterium UBA5553
ACACTTCACCATGCCTGTTAGTTTTGTAAGATATCGAATCTAAACTCATAGTAGATATGTGGCAGCACCAATCACTACGAAAAGGTCTATAACACAAACCTATTGGAGATAGTAATGAAACGAGCACAGCTAATATTTATGTTCTTACTAATCATTGGATATGCTACCGGTGAAGTGTACACCATTGGAAATGGAACCAGTATTCAGTCTAACTTACCCTACGATGGGACAACAAGTTATGGCTGGAGTAAAGTATTATATACAGCTTCTGAGCTTAGCGCATCGGGATTACCTGCAGGATTGATTGCGGGTATTGGTTATCAATTAGCTTTTGCGGGTAACCCTTCGGTGGTTTACAATCAGCAAATATATATCCGCAATACCACAGCTTCGGCATATCTGCATTCAGACCTATCACTACCGAATGTTTCTGGCTTTCAAAACATATATTCCGGAAGCTATTCATGGAGCAGCTCCAGTTGGAACAACATTACATTCACCAGCCCTTTTCTTTGGGATGGGGTAAGCAGTATTGAGATTCTGTGGGAGAACAGAGACGGTTATGGAACTACAAATCCACCTCAGTTTTATAGTAGTGCGACATCTTATGCCATGGGGGTCATGAAGCATTCATCTTTTACATTCCCATCAGATTTGCCGGGTGAGTTTTGCTATTATCGGCCCAATATTCAGTTCATTACCGAAGAAGCTAGCATTCCTTCACCAGCAAATATCATCGCTCCTGCTAATGGCCAACACGCAATGCTAAGCACTGTTCTGCGCTGGAGTGCCGGCACGGGTATACCCAGCTCTTACAAAGTATATTTTGGCACCAATCCCAATCCTCCATTGGTAGTTAATCAAAGTAATAACTACTACCAACCGGATGCGTTATTGCAAGGCACTACTTACTATTGGAAAGTTGAGCCGGAAAACAGCTTGGGAACTGCGCCTAACTGTCCGATTTGGAACTTCATAACTCCTTCAGCAAATCAATTAGTACAGAGTTTTGAAGGTAGCTTTCCCCCGGCTGCGTGGGCAACCCAGGGCAGTAACTGGGGTACAAGCACAAGTTTCTCCACCGATGGTGCGGCTGCCTTGTGGGGCTATGGTACACATTTAAGTCAATCAATTATTTCCACTCCCAAAGTAGTTTTAAGCGCAGGAAGTAAATTAAGTTTCGACTTGTGTAGCCTCCACACCTCGACAACTGTGGAGATTGTGTATTCTTCAGATCGCCAGACGTGGTATCTGTTGCAGTACATAACCACTAACGAGGGTAATACATGGGAAAGGAAGTTTATAGATATGTTATCTATAACAGGTAACTATTACCTTGGCTTCAGGACAACTTTGGAGACTGGTCATTTTTACATAGACTCCGTTATCGGGCCTCAGCTGCTGAACCAACTGCCCGGAATGCCACAGCAACCTATGCCTGGGCAGTGGGCATCTAATGTAAGCATCTATCCAATCTTCACATGGCAAAGCCCAACTACTGGAGGTATTCCAACAGGATACAACGTCTATCTGGATGCGGGCGACAATCCCTCAACTTTAATTGGGACTGTAACCGGCAACATCTTTATGCTAAACACAGCGCTGGAGTATGGAACTAATTATACGTGGAAGGTTGCCGCTTTTAATGATGCCGGAGAGGGGCCGTCAACAAGTGTTTTGAATTTTGTTACAATGAATGATATAACTGTCCGCACTTTTCCATGGTTAGAAGATTTTGGTACTGTGGCATCGGATTGGCCAGTGCAAAATTGGACGCAGTTAAAAGGCTTTTTCCCCAATCCAGCTTCAGCCCAAAGCCAGTGGTCTCGCGATGATTGGGTAAATGTTCCCGCTGTCAATAATAATGCTGCGAGAATGAATGTGTTTGGCACAGATCGCTGCGGATGGCTAATCACCCCGCCCATTGAGCTTCCGCCGGTGGATTTTGAATTGCAATTCAGCCTTGATTTAACAGACTATACGCAGCCCAGCCCAATTGAAGACCCCAATGCTCAACAGGATGACAGATTCATAGTTATGATGAGTGATAGCCGTAACATGGCTAATCCTGTTATTTTACGAGAATGGAACAATACAACCTCTGATTACATATACAACCAAATACCTCATACAGGCTTGGTATCAAGTATCTCCCTTTCTGGCATAACAGGCGTGAAATACTTTGCCTTCTATGGGGAATCCTCACAACCGGGCGGGGATAATGATCTCTATGTGGACAATGTTACAATCCGCAGAGTAGCAACTGAAGGGCATTTGGCTACCAATCCACAGGTTTGTAATTTTAACCAGGTGAATATAAACAACAGCAGTAACATATCGATTCAGATGTTAAACAATGGAGTTTCGCTACTTAGCATTCGTTCCATAGAAGTAGCAGGTGTGTATTTTTCGCTAAGTGAACCATTCGCCGAGCTGTCTTTAGGTATGGACGAAAGTGCATCTATAGTGCTGAATTACTCACCCCTAACTGCCGGAGAACATAACGGTACAATCACGTTCTATTGGAATAACACAAGCACAGTACTACCCATAAATGGATATTGTCATGATCCTATAATCTCAGTTTTCCCTTGGATAGAGAACTTCAACAATGAAAGTGGGTTATGGCCGGCAATTGATTGGAAGCAGTATTATGGCCAGTTTCCCAATCCTATGTCCCCCTTTAATGCTTGGGTGCAGGATGATTGGCTAAACCAGCCGGCTTTGCAAGAAAAGGCTGCCAGGATACATGTAAATTCTGCGAATTATAACGCCTGGCTGGTAACTCCTGGAGTAAATATTGATTCAGACGATTACCAGTTGAGCTTCGACATTGCATTAATGATGCAAAATACATCTAACCAAATACTTAATCCCGAGGTATCGGGAACTGAGAGATTTATAGTTTTGGTGGGTAACACAGACACACTTTCCAGCTACACAATTCTGCGAGAGTGGAATAATACAGGCAGCGCATATCGATTTAATGATATTCCGAACTTGGGGACTAATGTAACTCTGCCCCTAAACGGTTTCGGCTGGATTAATTACTTTGCCTTTTATCTGGAGTGTGATGGCGGCGGGACAGGTAACTTTGGTGATCTGATGATCGATAACGTAAGAATAGCTACACCATCAAGCGTACATGACACCGATAATCCAGAAGTACCCCGCACGGCATTGAAGGCAAATTATCCAAATCCTTTTAACCCGCAAACAACCATCAGTTATAGCATGAAAGCATCTGGCATGGCAGAGATTGGCGTTTATAATCTTAAGGGGCAACTGATAAAGAAACTGCTAAAATCAAATCAGCTTGCTGGAGAACATACACTTGTTTGGGATGGCAGGGACGATAATGGCAACTTAGTTAGCAGCGGGATATACCTATGCAATCTGAGAGCTAATGGTGTTAATGAATCCCGTAAGATGATACTAAGCAAGTAAGAACAACCTTTACTGATACAAGCACCGCTCAACTTGTTTGGGCGGTGTTTGTTTTATCAGCATCAGGAAAAAAAATCTTACTATCCTCAAACTTACTATTTGGCACAAGCAATGGGTTCATGGCTGCTCATCGGTAGTCTTGGGGCTTTTTATCCAGACTATAAAGGAGAAGGCAAGCCAAAGTACTATAATGGCTATATACCTGCCAGTTTTGTATGGGGTTAGATACCC
>DIMZ01000151.1:4048-7054 GCA_002425825.1 Cloacimonetes bacterium UBA5553
GGTTAGATACCACCAATCCATGCGGAAGATTACCAATACAACAGTGATGATAGCCCCGATAAACAGAGACAGAAATATACGAATCCAGTCTATGCCGTGTTTGGTTTCTTTCATATACACCTCTATTGTCACGGTGTTAAACTATGGAATTTGCGTCAAGGATATTATGACATCGAGCTACCATTCAGCCTTCTCCGCAGAACATCGGATGGCTTACCGGTGTAAGCCATCCTTTTCTTTTCTGAGAGGGTTCCTGATTTAAGCGCTTGCTCACTGCGCTTGTAAATGTGTTATTCCATCATGTCTGTGCCAAGAAGATCGTCTAATATCATGTTCCAATCTCCGTTATCGGCGGTAGATATGCGTGAGTTTACCCGCATTTGCTCGTATTTATCCGGCTGATCTGCGTAAAGAGAAAGCGCGGTTTTCAGGCATCTTAGCCAGCTTTCGGGCTCTTGGTTTTCCACAATAAAACCATTTAGGCCGTGAGTAACCATTTCCTGAGGCCCACCATAAGCGGAAACAATAACGGGCAAACCGCATGCCTGTGATTCCAAGATCACNNATAGGTATCGGTAACGCTGGGAAATACAAAGTAGTCTGCTGCATTATATAGCTCAGGAAGCTGATTGCGGGGGATAGCACCCGTGAAAAGCACACCCGTATAACTGCTTAGCTCTGCTTTCATTTCGCTGAGGTACGGACCATTTCCGGCGATCACAAGATTCAGCTCCGGATGCTCTTGCACCACTTCTTTGTATAGCTGCACCAAAATGCTCAGCGATTTGTCTTGTGATACTCTGCCGGTGTATAACAGAGTTACTCCCTGCTTCATTGCTTCACGGTTGTTAAAGAATCGTTTTCTATCCGATATCGGGGCGAAGTGATTTAGCTCTATCCCACGTTTCAGTAGCTTCATGTTATTCACTGTTATATCCCGCTCTACCAATATGCGTTTATATTCGTTTGTGGGAGTGCGGATTTCGTTCATCTGATTATAGAACCATCTTTCATACTCAAGCACGAGTTTGGCAGCAGATTCGTCTCTAACAATGTGCATTGCCTCACCACAAAAGTCTGTGTGATATATACCTGTTACCGGAATGCCTAATAGCTTGGCAGCCACCAAGCCCAGCAAGCCAATTGGCCCCGGAGTAGAGATAATAATCTGATCTGGCTCAAAGTCGTTAATCAGCTTCAAGCTCTTCAGAATAGGCNNCGTTTTTAGGTTATAGTTATCGTAATACGGCATTTTGAAGGCATACATACTGGGTAGATTTAGCATATTTTCTGGTATCTCATTGGTTATCTCATTGTCTGATAACGAGGCTACCAACATTATTTCTCTGCCACGTTGTTCAGCTATTTTGCCCATTTGCTTCAGAGTTACAGACACTCCATTCAGGTCATTTATGGTATCGGTAAACCAAAGAGTTTTACGCTTTCTGTGTTCCCCAAGGATGTGGTGTCTGGTTCGAAATCCAGTTATTAGCGAATGCGTTTGGTGCATGTGCCTTAGTGAACTAAAGAATGGGATAAGCAGGAATATTCCAGGCAGCGACACGCTTACATTGCGTATCAGCTTCACAAAATTCAGGTCTTTTATATCCTCTTCCAGTGAATTTAACAGAATCTTGAAGAAAGCATCGGCTATATCGGAAATATGGGTGTAAACCTTATCCAGCTTACCATCAGGCAAATCACATCCATTGTCCTGCAATGTGTTTATTAGTTCGGATAGCCTCAGTTTCAGTTCGTTACCTTGTAAGTCTGCCAGCCCTTTCAGTGTTCTGGCTTTTATTTTGCTGCGCACATCCAGATTACGATTATCGAATAAGTTCGCGGTGATAGCAGACAACATGCTGTTTTTGCGGCGCTTATCATGGTGCTGTTTCGAGAAGTCGTATGCAATCTTGTAAACAGTGAACGCCAGAGCATGGTAGTCGTTATGTCTTCCTACAGCAGTGCTTTGCTTGGTTTTGATGCACTCCAGGAAGCTGTTAACATCCCTTGCTTTAGCCATGGTATAGCTTTGACCGATAAATAGTCCGGCATGATCATCAGAGCCGCCCGTATATCCTTTTATCCACGGCTGTTGACTAAATGGCTCAATGCGGTGTTTACGGTAAATGTCGTGCAGATTATCTGCATTCAGGTTATCCAGAATATTCTTCCAACCCAGGTTACTCTGCTTATTTCTGCCGCCATTTATAGTCTCGAAGTGATCGAATAGTAATATCAGCTTTTCCAAATGCGAAATGCTCAGCTTTCCATTTACCGAGTATGAGGCGTGTGCCACGCTGTGGGTAATATCTTCTTTCTGCAGATAATCTCTAAGCTCATAAATGTCTTTACGGATGTGATTTATAACCTCGAAGTGCAGCTCATCTATACCGTAAACGAGCACATGAATCTTGCACATATCTTCCGGAAAATATGTAGTAGCCTCTACTCCTACAATCACATCGGAAGGATAAAGCTCTTTCAGCTTAAGCGCACCGTCAATTCTGTTGTGGTCTGTGATGGATACAAAGTCCATACCTCGCCTTTTAGCTTCCCGATAGATAAACTCAGGATCGGTATAGCTCTCTTTGGCACCAAGCTTTTGTAAGAACCACTCTGTCGGGTGTTCTGAGTATATTGAATGACAGTGCAAATCTGCTTTTTTCATACTTTATTGTTCACTCCTGTTTCTATTGCCACTCTATTATACTGCCGGATTGTTAACTTATCGTTGCGTTTATATTAAGTTTTGGTTAAGAAGAGCCAATAAAGCTGCACGCAAATTTACTTGCATCCAGTCCTGTTCCAATGCTATTATGCACGGCGCATGACTGTATGCATGCTATGTACATCCCGTGTGCTCACACAGGAGTCACACGGCCGTTATATTGGAATATCTTAGTATGAGTTAGGCGGGAGGGGAAAGCACTGAAAGTGCGACATATCATAGCGAAGGGTTCGGAGCGAAGCTGAGACCCTCGGACAAATATACAGGTCTGTAAG
>DIMZ01000151.1:7075-7301 GCA_002425825.1 Cloacimonetes bacterium UBA5553
CTATGTTATGGCTGGTGTATCCCTCTGGTTGTGCCGCCCACGAGGGGCTGATTGGTGGGGTGGCGTGTAACGAGGGGTTCCGCTAACGCTGCACACCCTCGCTATAATATTACGCCCTCAATGGGCTTGTGGATTGGCACGACAGGAGTATGCGATCATCAAATCCGGTTTGATGCTATTGTGTTGCTTGCTTATGGGTGGCAGCAAAGGCCGTGCTGCCTTGCTT
>DIMZ01000152.1:0-160 GCA_002425825.1 Cloacimonetes bacterium UBA5553
CTTTCAATATCGTCTGCCGCACCGTTTCGGATGTATATGCGTCCCATATCCGATTTCCACCCAATGCCCAGATGCTTGAAGTATCTATTGGAATAGTCTATCCGTTCATGCACCAGCTTTTTGATGTCTTCAACGCTGCGGCGTGTAGATGCAGCCATGT
>DIMZ01000152.1:172-5716 GCA_002425825.1 Cloacimonetes bacterium UBA5553
CAAAATTGGGTAGCAAAGCGGCGCTTCTTGTCCGTATCATAGTTTTTCCAATCAACTGGCATGCGGTTACCCATGAAGATGCGCATAAGGGCATATTCCTCTTCTGTGTCGCCGAAGATGAAATGTAGCTCTTCAGCTTCTTCCATCAAAATGAACTCGAAGTTCTTGCTTTCTGCTTGCTCTTCGGTTTGAAGAGTAATGGTGCCATTATACTTACCCAGTTCGAGGTCTTTTACAGGTATCTTTAGGGTAAAGCTTTCGGTAGCATTGCGAGGGCGATAGTCGATGTATTCATCCATCACGGTTAACGAATCTTTCTCTAAATACAGATTAATCAGGTTGCTGCCATCGCGCGTAGTTCCATTATGATAGCCCTCTAAGTACAGATATGCAAAGTCGCTACTTCCACGATTAATAAACAATGAAGGCTCTGAGCGATAAAGTGTTTTGTTCCTCTTAAACTTAGCAAGGAACTGCAGGGTATCGGGGCGCACCTCGCTATTAAGCTCAATGTCGCTCAAAATGGTGCTTGCCTTAAGGCTTTCAACAGGGAACTGCCAACTGAAAGTGCGATCAGCATTTACATCTTTTGCGATAAATCGAACACTGTAACTGGGTTTACTTAATGTAAAACTGAGTCTATTCAGGTAGTTCTTGCCTCTGGAGTCCGTATCAGCCTTGTTAGAAACGCCTATATTGTCAGAGACCTGCTGGCTGAATGCCACTGAATCAGCATGAATCAATTCTACACTTACATCTAGTTCGGCAAAATATCCTCCATGCTGAGCCAAAAACACCAGATTCCGATAGGGTATTTGATAATCAATTAGAAGAATAGTGTTTTTGTCTTTATCCAAAAACCTGTTGTGGTCTAAAAACATGCTTAGTTTTCCACTGGCAAAGCTCAATGTGCCAAGGCATAGAGCCAGGCTGCATAAGAAAAGTTTTTTAATACTCATCGTCTTTGTTCCTTAATGTATATAAGCCAAAGCCTTTAGTGTCCGCAAATATGAATACGCGGTTTTGCGTATAATATGTCCAGATGATATTTGGATACCTTCCCAGGGGATAGCTTTCGGATACAATCTCATCTGGTTCTCCAAACTTTATATATATTCTACCACGATCGGAGCTCCAACCCTTTAACTTTTTGTGAACTGTGAACATTTCGTCTGCTCGTAACACGCGTTGGTAAAATTTCTCGCGAGTTTCGTTTCTAATAGTTCCGGGGCTGGGATCATTTGCTTTCCAAAAGCTCTCTATAGCCTGGGCATACTTGCTTTTAGGCAGGCTTCGCAATACCTGCCATTCATTCTGTGTGGCAATATAGCGTAGCTGAGCTATCTGGTCTTCATAAGAATACCTTAGTGAATAGGAGTACCAGGGAGAATACAGAAATGGTTCCACCAAATAGTGGATGTTTCTTTCGAAGAATGTAAATCGTAATTGCTTATCCTGCGTCTCCTTAATAAAGGGGAGTAAGTCTGTTTCAATGGGACTGGAAAGGTTGTTGATATGCATAGTGTGGTTGTTAGCTTGAATATGTATGCTGTCCACGGGTATGGAAAAGCTTTGTCGGAACATAAGTTTATCCAGCTTGGGAAGCAGATCTTCCATTTGTCCTGGTATAAAGGTTAGTCCATCTTTCTCGGCAAGCAGCCAGCTTTGCCCAATCTCTGTGTAGCCGTTATCTAACTGAAAGGTTTTGCTTGTGTTTCTTTTCTCCCCCAAAGCTTTGTTCCTTATCAGCAATTCTGCACTGTAGTTTCCAGCGGGTAGGTCTAGAGACCATCGAACCGGAATCGCGGTTTCCTGCAGCCAGTCTTGCCTGGGGATTATTATACTTTGCTCAAGGAAGCCAACTTGTTTCTTGGCAGAGTTCTTTATCTGCAAAGACACCTGATAATTAGCCACCTGGCTATTCTTGGCAAAATTGAATGAACTATATGGTATCACCACCCAAAAGTCAGTGCCGGAGGCATAATGCTCATATATAACCTCCTGAGCTGAGCAAAGCGAAGCTAGTAACAGCAATATGGCAAGTAGTAATAAAGCTTTAGGCATTTGTAATTATCCTTATCTGGAAGCTAATCTTTTCCTTTTCCAGCCAGGCAAGAATCTTATTATCGGGAAACACCGATTTTCGTGATTCTAAGGTATATGAATCCATACTTTCTGTTTGGACATTTGTAAGTAGTTTAAATCTGCCGACACTGCTATTTACCCAAGAGCCAATCTCGCCTAGCATACCTTTCTTGATTTGCTCAAAGTTCAGTATTATCTTAATCTCACCCTTAAGCTCATTTGCCAGAGATTCAATGGGGATTATCTCCTGTGGCTTTACGCGTAAAATGCCGTCGTCATTACCGTTAAAGGTAGATTTTGTGCCGATTATATAACACACTTTACCCACGCTTAGNNCTTGCTGAACAGGGGTACCTCAAACTTACCGCTTAAATCTTCGAACTCCACGAAGGCCATTGAGTTTCCCTTGCTATCTTTCTTTTTGGATATGGCACTTATAATGCCCGCTATCTGCAGTTCTGGCGTAGCTTTGGATTTAGCAGTCTGCGAATTTGCGTTGGTGAGGTTTTTTACCATGCTTTTATACTCGAATAGCGGATGTCCACTCATGTAGAAACCGAGCACCTCTTTCTCTTTATCCAGTTGGTGTAGATAGTTCCATGGTGGTACAGGTGGCAATGGGGGTGAGTAGTCCGATTCACCATCGTCATCATTTATCAGGTCAAACAAGGTAGTTTGTCCTTTCTTGCGATCACGTTGTTCTCCGCTGCTTAAAGCTAAGGCTTGCTCTATCACTTCCCATTTCTGTGCTCTGCTGCCTTCCAGTTCGTCCATTGCCCCGGAGGCTATAAGGCTTTCCAGCACGGTCTTATTCACCGCAGAGCTGTCCAGGCGATTGCAGAAACTAAATATGCTGGTATATGCCCCGTTTATGCTTCTATCCTCGATAATTGCCCGCATGGCGGAGTCGCCCAAATTCTTAATCGCTCTAAGGCCGAATAAAACCTCTTTGCCGTGAACGCTGAATTCACTTTCAGATCTGTTCAGGTTTGGCGGAATAATCTTTATTCCCATGCTTTTGCAGACTTCAATCTTGCCGGGAATGGCAGAAGGATCATCTTCCAGCGATAGTAAGGCTGCCATAAATTCTACAGGATAATAAGCCTTTAGATATGCTGTATGATAGGCAACCAGGGCATAGCATGTGGCGTGTGATTTGTTAAACGCATACTCAGCGAAGTTGAGCCAATCCTTCCATATCTTTTCCATGGTTTCTTTAGGGACTTTATTGGCAACTGCTCCGTCGATAATCTTGTCGTGGTACTTCAGCATTAGCTCCAGATTCTTTTTACCCATGGCTTTGCGCAGCATATCTGCTTCTCCGCCACTTAGACCGCCCATCTCTCGGGAAATCTGCATCAACTGCTCTTGATACACAGTTACGCCATAGGTTTCCTTTAGAGTGGTTTCTACCAGGGGATGGTCATAAGTCACCTTTTCTTTGCCATGCTTACGGGCGATGTATGTGTCTATAAAGCGCATAGGCCCCGGTCGATATAGAGCAACCATGGCGATAAGGTCTTCGAATCTGTTTGGCTTAAGGTCTATCAAGTATTTACGCATGCCCTCGGATTCAAACTGAAACACACCATCTGTCTCACCTTTTCCCAGAAGGCCAAAAACTTTCTGGTCTTCCAGTTTAAGACTTTTTATGTCGATGTCGATGTTCTGAGATTGCTTTACCAAATCTACGGTTTTCTGGATTAGGGTTAAGGTCTTCAGCCCCAAGATATCCATCTTCAGCATCTTCAGATCATCCAGCCATTTGCCTTCGTATTGCACTAAAACTACGTTTTCACCTTCTTTCTGAATGCTGCAGGCAAGTGGTACGTAGTCTGTTAAATCTCCAGGTGCTATCACAACTCCAGCGGCGTGGATACCGGTTTGCCGAACCAGACCTTCTAACACCTGCGAATGGGCATAAATGCTCTGGTAAAGATCGTTTTGGCTAATAATCTCTACGAACTCCTTGGATTTGGCAAAAGCATCGTCGAGGTTTTTAGCATTGCTGGGAATAGTTTTTGTGATGTTATTTGCCTCGGTAGCGGGAACGCTTAGCACACGGGCTACGTCTTTAATCACAGACTTCGCACCCAGAGTGCCGAAAGTGATAATCTGAGTAACGCTATTGCGGCCAAAACGCTGCACAATATAGTCTATAACTTTGCCTCGTCCTTGCGCACAGAAGTCTATGTCTATATCGGGCATGCTAATTCTGTCGGGATTTAAGAAACGTTCAAACAGCAGCCCATACTTTAGCGGATCTATTAGTGTGATGTCCAAAAGATAAGAGATAAATNNACTGCAGCCGAGCCACGTCCCGGCCCCACTGGTACACCCTGTTTGCGGGCATTGTCGATAATGTCTTTCACCATCAGGAAATAGCCATTGAAGCCCATTCTGTCTATCACGCCCAGTTCATACTCTATTCGAGAACGAACCTCTTCTGTTACTACGGCATACTTCACTTGTGCTTGTTCAAAGCATAGATACCGCAGGTAATCGCCCATGGTGGCGAACTCGGGTGGGGTTTCCACCTTGGGAAGCAGGAACTGATCATATCGAAGTTCCAGCTCGATTCTTTCTGCAATTTTTAGTGTATTATCATAAGCTTCAGGTACTTCTCTGAACAGCTCTTTCATTTCTATAGGAGACTTGAAATATAGCTGGGTGGTGGGATATCGCATCCGGCTGGGGTCATTTAGCAGCTTTCCTGTTTGAATGCAAAGCAGGATATCATGAGCCTCGTTGTCACTTTGATGAAGATAGTGACAGTCATTGGTTAGCACCATAGGTATTCCCAGCTCTCTTGCCAACTCTATCAGGCGAGGGGAAACCTTCTCTTCTGATTCCAGCTTATGGTCTTGTAGTTCAATATAAAACCTATCACCAAAAAGCTCCTTATACCACAGAGCTGTTTCCCTGGCTTGTTTCATCCGGTCGTTCAGGATTAGCGAGGGTATTTCTCCCTTCACGCAGGCAGACAGGCAGATTAGCCCTTCACTGTGCTCAGAAAGGAGGCTTTTGGAGATACGCGGTTTATAATAAAAACCATCGATAAAGGATTTTGATGAGAGCTTCATCAGGTTTTGATAGCCTTGGTAATTCTGCGCCAGCAAAATAAGGTGATGTCTTGTTTCATTCTTGCTTTGCGGGTCATCAAGTTTGCCGCTTATGATGTATGCCTCAATGCCAATAATGGGCTTTATACCAGCTTTCTGAGCGCTTTTATAAAATTCAATAACGCCAAATAGATTGCCGTGGTCGGTGATGGCCACTGCCGGCATTTCCATCTCTTTGGCTAGGGCAATCATTCTATCTACCCGGCAAGCTCCATCTAACTGGCTGTATTGTGTGTGATTATGTAAATGTACAAAGGACATTGCTTATCTCCATGGCTATCGTAAAAGTAATGATTGGGGACAGCGTTTATTTGTCAAAGGATATCTCAGCAAAACC
>DIMZ01000152.1:5742-10266 GCA_002425825.1 Cloacimonetes bacterium UBA5553
ATTAGTAATTCGTTCAAGGAAGTTCAACACTGATAGCTATTCACTAAGTTTGGGGGGCTGTTTTCCGCGTAGGGGATAGAACTCATGTCGTTTGTCTATGATTTCCAGCTTCGATCTTTCCTGCAAATACCAGCGGTTCAGGTGTTCTTGTTGTACGCGTTTTGTAACCGAGGATATCACCTCATCCTTAGTCTGGTTCCAAAGCTGTAAGTCGGGCACATTGCGCTTGTGTACTGCTGCCAGTAGCCACTTATCCTCACGCTCAATGAGTGGGGTAAAGCTACCTTCGGGGGTGTTCAGAATGGCTTCATTGAAGGCAGGGGTTAGTCCCAGCATGGGAATGGGGCTGTCTATGCCGATATTACTGGCTTCTACCACCAGCAAGCTGTCTTTTTCGGCAGCACTACGCATTGTGGCAGGGCTTTGTTTGCTGACAAATTCATTGGCATAATTGCGCATATAGTCCATGCGTTTAGCTTTACTTAGCTGTCTTTCCAAATCCTTTTGAATGGAACTAAAATCACGATGATACTCAGCCATATACTTGTGAACTTCGCAGATGTAGTAATCTCCATTGGGTGCATAGTATATGTCAGGAACGGATCCAAGTGGATTGGCGAAGGCATATGCGACTAAGGCAGGGTTCGTGCCAATGCCGGGTATCAGCTTATCAGAAGCCGAAAACATACCGCTTTCCAGAACTTCAAATCCCAGCTCTTGCGCTGTTGCAGCAATGCCTTTCTCTCGCGCTCCGGCAAGCAGGATGGCACTATTTGCTTTCATGCTTTGTATCATTTGCTGGCGATCATCAGAGGCGGTTGCAGTGGGGCTGAGGCGTACATACTGGTAGCTGCGCCCTTCTTCTCGCAGGTATGCATCAATATTATTCATATAATACTGTCTGGCATCGGCTTCATTAGCAGTGATGGACAATAGCCTGCTGTAATCAAATACCATTGCAGTTATATCGGCAGTATTATGCTCTTTTAGCCATTCTGCATAGATGCTGTCAGGATAGATTACGGCTTCTTCTTTAATCGTGCGGATAAGCTTACTATAGCTATAAAGTCCCCGGCTGAGGTCTATCACAGACCTCCTGAAATCTGGTCTATCCACCAATGCCATTCTATACTTGGATGCATCGAATCGCCCATTGGTGTGAAAGTCCTTTATTATCTTTACGCCATCAGGAGGATTGGCAATTATATCGTTTTCTATCTCTGCATCGCTAACGCTTATTCTGCCTGCTTTTATTGCCTGGTCGTAAACATAAACGCCAATCAGTTCTTCCCAATACTGGTCGTTCAGTCTGGTGCTGTCTAAAGCTGTTAATGTCCTGTTGCCCAGATGATAGCTGAGATAAGCTTTGAAGCCGTCGTCGAAGGTCTTAAAGTCATAACTGCGGTCACCAACTTTACTTACCAAGGCATTGGAATCTTTGGCTGTTGCAAAGGCGATACCGCAAAGCATCAAGACAATGTATATCATTATGCAGCGATTAATCATGTATGCTCCCATTTGACTGTAGTGCTGTTTTTATTACCATACAACTAAAACACGTTAATCCTGCAAGAGAAAAAAAGCCCGAGGCTGTAAAACAACCCCGGGCTGTAATGGTCTATATTAGCCATCCCTTGCTTTTTCAAGAGAAGGCAGGCTTATTACTTGGCTAACAACATCTTTTTGGTAATGGTCTTACCGGCGTTGTTAATCTGGTAGAAATACAAGCCACTGGATACAGGCTTGTTGCTGTCATCAGTACCATTCCAAACCACTCTCTGGGTTCCTGCGGTCATGTCTGCATTCACCAGGTTGCGTACTAACTGACCCTTAAGGTTAAATATCTTAAGGCTGGTAGCACCGCTAACGGGGAGGGTGAAGGAAATGGTGGTTTCGGGATTGAAGGGATTGGGATAGTTGCTGGATTCCAGCACGAAGGGCTTTATAACTTCATCTTCATTGGAGGACGCTGTATCGAAGATGGCGTTAATCATTACTTCACCATCGGTGATGGCTTCCCAAGCTCCGGTTGCACTCATCTTTTTGTAGCTGAAACCATTTGATGATGTATCAAAACCAATTGCTGATGCATTGGCAGTTTCAAGTATGGCAAGATAGAATGAACCCTGGTTAATAGGAATATCCTGGGCGAAAGTAAGAGTATTCCAGCCTTGTACTAAGTTTGCAGCAGGGGTTACCAATTGGTTAAGGTAGGTAGCACCGGGCATTCCATCAACACCGGAATCGTCAAATACATGAAGAATCAGGTTAGCTGTTCCCACATTGTGGATATAAACCTTGGCATTTTTTAGTACCATGGGAGTGGGATGGGTGAATTTTACTGCCATACGTCTGGTGGAACCAACATTAAAACCTTGTTCAGATGTGCCATCATGATGAGACAGCTCTACATAAGTAGGCGGGAATACGAATACAGATGCGGTATTGGAGGCAAGAGACTCGTAAGTGCCATACACGGCTTTTGTATAGTAGGTGTGGAAACCACCTGGTACGTTGGTTTCGGTATATGTAAGCACTGTTCCGGGAACTTCTGCAATAAACACGTCGTTGCGGAATATCTTGTAAGCTGTAACGTCGCGGTTACGGTTGCTTACTGTATTGGCGACAAGCTCAGAGCTGTTTGCCTGGAAGTTGGTGGGAAGTTCACCCATTACATACTCTCTGCCTTCTGCGTCTGCAACGTAAACTTTTATGTTCCAGTTGTAATCGAAAGTAGCAGAAAGAGCGCTAAGGGTTGTCCAAACGTTGTTCCAACGAATCATGTTGCCATAACCGTTTACTTGGGGACCTTCATCGCATCCTGCGGGTGAACCGGCAGTGGAAACTGTACGGTAACCTGCCAAAACTGTGGTTCCTGAAGGAATGGTGTAAGGAGTGGTGAGTATCACTTCATTCCACTCACCTATTACAGGATTAGGAACTGCTTGCTCATAAACCAGGGCACCAGCATTGGTTTCCCATAAACGTAAGGTATAAGTGGCTGTAGCTGCCATGGGGGCAAACTTGATCTTGGTGATATTCATTCCAACATAGGGATAAATGCTGTTCACGCTTCCAAGGGCATCCCACTTGGCGGCAACGTCAAAGTCTGCTACGCCTGATGTTGTACCAATGGAACTGCCAATAGTATCAGTGCAATAGCCAATCCAGCCTTCCTCACCACCGCCGCCACCGCTGCCGGGAGCTGCCCAGTTAAGAGTTACACTACTACCCGTAGCTACTGCGCTAAGGTTTTCGGGTGCTGCGATAAAGATATCGTTATAAATCTTGAAATCATCGAACATGAAGCCTGTTCCAATGGGAGCGTCTTCGTCGGCTCTGAACAACCAGCGGAACTTAACAGTTTCACCAGCGTAGTCACTGATAATACCGGCTTGTTGCCAGCTTTCTGTCCAGAGACCCCATGTGGCTGCATTGCCTGTGTAAACGTAGTTACTGCCGGCAGGATCACCATAGGGGTTGCTCATGCGGAACCATGTTACACCATTATCTGGAGAAATCTCAAAGCCGAAGTAGTCCACATTGGGGAAGGCATTGAGGTCGTTAAAGTCGGAGTAAGCCATGAAGTCTGCCCTGATATCTCCACTTGAGGGTAACTGGATGGATGGAGACTCCACGTAGTTAAACATATTGGCTTCATAGGTTCCGTTTGCGTTCTGACATACCATGGCATGAGTTGGTGTGGGAGCGGTAGGGACTACAGCAATATGCCATAGGTCTGGACCGGGATCGATTGGGGGCACTAAGCTTGCCCAGGTCATCTGGCCATCGTCCACACCATTGTTGGTATAGCCACCGAAAGAGATGTCATCAACCATCATGCCAAACAGAGTTCTGTCGTCCTCTGTGCAGTATCCAGGGTCTGATGCGAAAGCAAAACGAACTACTACAGATGAGCCAATGTATTGGCTTAGGTCAAATGATGCGTTAGTCCAGTTGGTTAAGTTCCCGCCCCAACCGGGTACGTTTGCGCCTTCTCCGTGTTGATAGCCAAAGGCATAGGAAGAGGTCATATTGTAAGCGGGAGTTCCGGTGATGGAAACAAATGGACCGCCATTAACGGATACACGCACGTTACAAGCATCCCAGCCATTGTAAGGTGCTGTTGCACCGGCTGTTGCTTCCAGTTTGTAGCGAAGCTTAAAGGTGAGATTTGCATTCGCAGCAGTGAGTGTGCGGGCAGGAGTGTCTAATACTACGTATTGCTCGTTGTAATACCCGCCAATGTTAGTTCCACTGGCGAGGGCAGGATTACCCATCCACCAAACGTTGCCTTGAACATCGTTATTGTTATAAAGGTGCCAGTTGTTGGAGCTTCCAAAGGAATCGTATGATGTCCAGCCGGGAGCACCGGATTCAAAGTCTTCTTGCCAGTAAACCACTTCAAAGCGGCTACCGCTGGCAAAGATGGCGGTAAATATAAACAGCGCCATAATGATAAGCAGATGCTTTTTCATTGATCCTCCTATAGATCGTTTAATTCTCTTCCACTTTTTATAGCAT
>DIMZ01000152.1:10340-10977 GCA_002425825.1 Cloacimonetes bacterium UBA5553
ATAGCAGCAAGGAAGCAGCAGGAAAGGATGTTATATTCCATTGGGTTATTACACATATCTGAATGCTAAACAAATCATCTCATAAATGGATACAGCGGGAGTATATTTGAATGTTCACACCAGCGCAAAAATTCCGGAAAGCGATCATCTCGCCTCCGGCATAATTATTTGTCTATGGTGTAAGCTATCTTTAGGTGTATTGCAGTCTATACAGGTCGTAATACAAGCCGCGTTTTTCCAAAAGGTCGAAGTGCGAGCCTTCTTCCACCACCTCACCTTTATGCAGCACAAGGATGCGGTCAACGTGTTGGATGGTGGACAACCTGTGGGCTATCATGATGGAAGTTCTATTCTCTATTATCTTTTCCAGAGCGTCTTGAATAAGTATCTCTGTCTCGGTATCGATGTTAGAAGTAGCCTCATCAAGAATGAAGATAGATGGATTGTAAGCCAAANNGCAAAAGCTATTAGCTGTCTTTGTCCCGTGGAAAGAGTTGCCCCGCGCTCCATAACCGGCTCGTCATAGCCATGGGGAAGCTTGCTGATGAATTTATCGGCATTTACGTATTTGGCAACCTGAACAATGTCGTCCCGGGTTATCTTGCTGTTATTCAGCGCGATATTGTCATGGATGTTG
>DIMZ01000087.1:0-1218 GCA_002425825.1 Cloacimonetes bacterium UBA5553
GCTCCGATTAGTTCGCGCAGATCGTGGATAACATTAGCTTTTTCCACTATGATGGCTACGGTATCGGCGGAAGTCATAAACTGCACTAAATTGGCAAAGAAGCTTTTGCCAACATGCTCGGCATAAAACTGAGAGGCAAGCTCATCATCGAATCTGAACAGCTTCAATGCAGATATATGATAGCCACCTCGTTCCAATAATGATATAATATGTCCAATGTGCTTATGCTGCACGGCATTGGGCTTGATTAGCAAGAGCGACCGTTCTATCATTTGCCAGAGTAAACGGTTTCGATATAGTCTAAAGCGGCTACCTTAATTGCGATATCACGGTTTAAAACCATGCTCATTTTAATCTTGTGTTTCAGGATATCTGTCCACACTTCAAACAACTCACTGGGCTTGAACTCAACCCCGGTGTAGAGCTTCAGCATATCCTGATAGAAATCGTCACGGTCAGAATCCACTCTGGCTATTATTAGCTTTTGAGTTTCCTGGCATACGTCATATTCCTTATGGCGTACATCAATCACGGCATAACCAAGCTTTAGCAGGTTCTCGAAGTTTACTTGTAAATCTTCATGACTTAGCATCTTTTATCTCCTATTCTCAAATAATTCTCGACAGAAAGACGGCAATTGCGATCTTTGTTTGCAATGAAGTGAGTATTGCTTGTGGTGTCAAGCACAATCTCCATTAAAGCGGGAAAGATAGATTCCATGAGGCTCGATGGTATCCTCGAGAGGAGTATTCAGCATCATAAACCCCATAACTTATTCTTGTTCTGAGAGGTAGTAAATGACCAGTTTTGACTTAGTTAGCGAGTACAAACCCTCCGGCGATCAGCCGGAAGCAATAGCCCAACTGGTAGAGGGAATAAACACCGGAAAACAGCATCAAGTGCTGCTTGGCGTTACTGGTAGTGGTAAAACATTCACCATTGCCAATGTGATAGCCAAATTGGACAGACCTACTTTGGTGCTGTCACACAATAAAACTCTTGCTGCACAGCTATATGGCGAGCTGAAGCAGCTCTTTCCCGACAACGCTGTGGAGTATTTTATTAGTTATTACGACTATTACCAGCCCGAAGCATACATCCCGGGCAAGGATATCTACATAGAGAAAGATAGCTCAATTAACGAGCAAATAGAAAAGCTGCGCTTAAGGGCAACCATGAGCCTGATGGAGCGGCGCGACGTTATAATTGTATCATCCG
>DIMZ01000087.1:1233-2867 GCA_002425825.1 Cloacimonetes bacterium UBA5553
CCGTATCGTGCATTTATGGCTTGGGCGTTCCGGAGGAATACCGGGAAGCGTTAATTCGGCTGGATACTGGCATGAAGATGGATAGGGAAGAGCTGATATCACGCTTGGTTCAAGCCCATTACAGCCGAAATGATATAGCCTTCGAGCGTGGCGCATTCAGGGTTCGTGGTGACATTGTGGATATCTATCCTGCCTATCTGGAACACTGCCTGCGCGTAGAATTCTTTGGCGACGAGATTTGTAAACTTGAAAAGCTGCACCCCATTTCGTACCAAAGCCTGGGAGTGGTAGATAGCTACCCCGTATATCCCGCCATTCACTTCATTATGAGCGAGGATAAGCTAAGAGGCGCATTGCACAGCATCGAAAACGAAATGAACGAAAGAGTGGCATATTACTTGGAAAACCAAAGATACGTGGAGGCAGATCGCTTGAAGCAACGCACAAGCTTTGATCTGGAAATGCTACGCGAACTCGGTTATTGCAGCGGGATTGAGAACTATACCCGCCATCTAACCGGTGCATCCATAGGCACACCGCCCAGTTGCCTTTTAGACTATTTTCCCGACGATTTTCTTTTTGTAATCGACGAGTCGCATGTAACCATCCCACAGGTTCACGGGATGTTCGGAGGAGACTATACCCGCAAGAAAAACTTGGTGGAGTATGGCTTCAGGCTGCCTTCCGCCTACGACAACCGCCCTCTTAGATTCGAGGAGTTTGAGCAGTTTATGCGCCAGGTGATATTCGTTTCGGCAACTCCGGCGGACTACGAACTAAGTCTTACCCAAGGTGAGATTGTAGAGCAGGTTATCCGTCCTACCGGCTTGCTGGATCCCGAGATCGAAATTAAGCCCATAAAGCATCAGGTGGACGACCTTATTGCACAGATAAAAGAACGCGTAAACATGAACCACAAAGCCTTGGTGATGACCCTCACCAAGCGCATGAGCGAAGACCTGACCACTTATCTGAAGAATGCCGGAATAAGGGCAAACTATCTGCATAGTGACATAGATAGCATCGAACGGGCAAAGATTATCAGGGAACTGCGTTTGGGCGAGTTTGACGTGATTGTTGGGGTGAACCTCCTGCGCGAGGGTCTGGACTTGCCGGAAGTGTCTTTAGTAGCCATTTTGGATGCGGATAAAACGGGATTTCTGCGCTCCGCCAGATCGCTAATTCAAATCTCCGGCCGTGCCGCCAGAAACGTTGATGGCAAGGTGGTGTTTTATGCGGACGAGATTACAGATGCCATGCAACGTGCCATTAGCGAAACCAATAGACGTCGTAGCAAACAGATGGCATATAACGAGGCTAACAACATTACTCCGCAGACAATTATGAAGAGCATTGAGCAGATTATGCAATCTACCTCCATTGCAGAGGGCTATGACAAAATTGACACTGCTGCAAAAGAGGACAGCAAACCCAGCAAAGAGGAGTTTGAAGCCTACCTGGATATTGATAATAAAACCAAGGTTATCGAGCTGCTTACCAAAGAGATGAATAGAGCATCCATGAAGCTCGATTTTGAACGCGCTGCTGAATTGCGTGACCGCATCATAGACATGAAATCCAACCTTCCGGAGTAATCAAGTAATTAATGCAAAATCCTTGAACGAATTACTAAT
>DIMZ01000087.1:2885-3309 GCA_002425825.1 Cloacimonetes bacterium UBA5553
ATGCGTAATTCATCCGTAATTCTACTCTAAATCGAGCAGGCATGTTAAGACGACATAGAAACAAAAGCGGGAACGCATTGTTCCCGCTTTACTACATTTGCTTATAGTGTTATATTACTTAAGATTAAGTGTTTCCACCAGCTTGGCTTGAACTTCAGGTTTTTCTTTTAGGTCGCTACTTAGCAAGAAGTCTCTACGTTGTTTGAATCTATCCACCAGCATTTCATGATATTTATCCATGTTTGCGCGAGTAGCGGGATTGTATTTGTCGTAGAAACCTGGCAATATTGCGTCTATGGACTCGCGTGTGGGAATGAAAGCACCGGGTAGGGCTTCCCATGGCTCCCAGGTGATTTGATCAGTTAGAAGAGCTGTTTGCAAGGTTAGAGAGGTTTTAAGTGGGATGGCTTCTAATACGTCGTCA
>DIMZ01000226.1:0-238 GCA_002425825.1 Cloacimonetes bacterium UBA5553
TAGCTATGTAAAGCTACGTTACGTCCGCACCCCAGCACACCAGCACAAATAACCCTACTGAGTAACCAGTACTATTTCTTAAACACGGTTTTCTTTACTTCAGTCAGGTTTCCGCTATCCACTTTTATGTAATACACTCCATTTGAACAAAGCTCGCCGGAGCTATTTCTACCATCCCAGACCACGCTGGCATCTGTGCTGGGGCGAAGGGTAGTTATCAATCTACCCTTAATGTCAT
>DIMZ01000226.1:268-7780 GCA_002425825.1 Cloacimonetes bacterium UBA5553
GCCCTGGATGTTTGGCATTAAAGCTAATGGATGTGTAGTCTGAAAACGGATTGGGAGAAGGATTGGTCAGCATTAACTGCGGCGAAGGGATTACCGAATCTGCCAAACTAACCGGACTCATGTCGAAATTCTGCGTGTTAGTTTCGCCTGCAGTTATGATGATATTCGAAACTACCTGAGTAAAATAGCCACTAATCTCGCAGGATACCTGCCACGTGCCGGGGCTAAGGCTTAGACTGTATGCTCCATTTGCTCCGCTGCTTGCGCTAAATCCACCTGCGCTTATCATTGCGCCGGCAATGGGGCTACCGCCTGAGCCGCTAACTACTCCGCTTAATGTGCCATTTACTATCACCGGCGTCCAGCTTAGGTTCATATTTCTAAAATAGGTATCATTGGGGATGGTTGTGCTTACCGGTTCGCTACCTTTTGTAAAGGTAATCTGCTTATACTTGCCCATGTTGGCGCTGCTGGCATTGTGCTCGGTAAACTCGATGTTAATTTTATAGTCACCATCGGGCATTAGATTACCCTGATGATTTGTTCCATTCCATACAATATTGTGGGTTTGATGGCTATTTAATGAAGCAGACGTGATGGCTCCCACAGTATTGTGCCCAGAGCTGGCAATCCAGCGGATAAGCGTGTATTCGTAGTTGCTTGCCCATTTCTTTATGGTTTTTACAAACTGATTCTGAGAATTGGTAATCCAGATAGCTCCCGCATTCCTTGGCCCGTATGGACCATTGTAGGTAGCGGTTAACACGCTAAACCCCAGATTCCCCTCGGTTTGGGATTTATTTTCGCCCTTAAAGGTGGAACCTTCGCGGCTTAAAACCTCGGCAAAACACAGGCTTAAGACGATTAACAACGCCATTGGTATAATTAGTCTCTTCATATTTCTTCTCCATAAACTAGCAAAGCTGAGTAAGTGCCAATGTTGATGCAATAAACATTCCATGTGAAGATATCAATTATGCCATCATGCCTGAAGCCAAACTATACATTGCATCGGATCAAATTTTGCTTAGATTGTAAGTGAATAACTTGAGGTGGTAAATTATGAAACTGAAACATACTATACTAATCCTGATGCTTGTCTTGATGGCCTTCGGTGCTTTTGCCAAACCGTCAAGAGGGCTCGGTCTGCACTTTGGGACATAACGTGCCAATGGTTTCAGCTACAGGCAGTTTAATAGCGACAAAGGATTTCAGATTACAGCGGGTGCGATTAGCCTGAGTGATGATGATGTATATTTTTATGCCCCCAGTGCTGATCAGTATAACAATGCTCCGCGCATTACCTTAACCGAAGATGGCAAAAGGATAAACACAAACCTTGGAATTAATTATCTTTATTCCCTCGCCGACAATCCCAGCGGTAGGTTTTACCTGTTAGGCGGAGCATCCATATTATACTCACGAGTTAAACAGCTTAATCAGGAGTTTTATTTAACCTCGTCAAATTACTACACTCAAGACCTATCTAAGCCGACTACCACCTCTTGGGATTCGCGCACTCGCTATTACCTTGGTATGGGATTGGGCTTTGAGCTTAAGCTGGGCAGAAACTTTGTGTGGGCTATTGAGATGCCTATTACATTAAACGAAAAAGGCGATGTGATGATGTACATTCCTCAAAGTGGGCTTTACTACTACTTTAAGTAAATATACAAAAGAACGGCTTGATCTCCAAGCCGTTCTTTCTTTCTAATCTTCGTTTATTCGCCTATTATCTTCACTAACACACGCTTGTCACGCATACCATCGAATTCGCCATAGAATATCTGTTCCCAGGTTCCGAAATCCAGATCACCATTGGTGATGGCAACCACCACCTCTCTGCCCATAATCTGTCGTTTTAGATGGGCATCGGCATTATCTTCATAGCCGTTGTGTTGATACCGGTTATGCGGTTTTTCGGGAGCCAGAGTCTCCAGCCATTTCTCAAAGTCTGCATGCAAACCGCGCTCATCGTCATTTATGAACACAGAGGCAGTAATATGCATCGCATTCACCAAACATAATCCCTGCTGAACCCCGCTCTCTTTTATCGCAAGGCGAATTTCAGGCGTTATGTTCAGGAAGTCTCTGCGTTTATCGGTTCTAAAGTGCAGTTCCTTTCTGTAATGCTTCATGGACACAATGGCTGAGCATCCAAATAAGCAGTCATCTGGGTAGGATTATCGAATATCAAGTCTGCTCCGGCATCTATAAGCTCTTGCTTATCCCGATAGCCCCAGGCAGCACCGATGGCAATCATGCCAGCATTCTTGGCTGTTTGAATATCAATGGGTGAATCACCTATGAAAGCTGTGTAACAGGGTTTTACCTTCATGCGGGCTGCCAGTTCCAGAGCCATGGTTGGATCTGGCTTAATTGGAATTCCGGCTTCCTCACCGCTGTAAATGCCAAATGGATTCTTGGTGTGGCGAATCATGGCTCCACGGAAGAAATGACGAATCATTTTCTTGGTGAAGTAATGTGCCTTGTTCGAAAGAATAGCCAGCTTCATCTTGCGGGCAACAGCCAATTGGATGAGGTATAACACACCGGGATAGATGTTGGTGTGCAAATACCATGTGATGTCGTAGTTGTCCCAAAACTTCTTTGCTAATGCTTCTACGGTTTTGGCATCCTGGTGTTTCTCCGGTAACACATTTTTTGCCAGCTGATTCAACCCACTCCCCACAAAACCCTTATAAGCATCCACTTCATGTTCTGGGAAGCCCAGTTGCTTAAGTGACTGATTCATGGCGGCAGCAATGTCAACGATACTGTCAATCAATGTGCCGTCTAGATCGAAGATGATGGCTTTAATTTGGGGTTTCGTACTCATTGTTCACTTCCTTTTTTATGTATGTTGTCTATTTTGTTCGCTATCCTCTGTTACAAGTCTAACATGAGGATACGGTATTTCGATACCTTCTTCATTGAAACGCTCTTTTATCTTAATCATCAAAGCGTTTCTCATGATTGTTACGTTTTCCTTACTTGTCCACACACCGAAATTTATGTTTATGCCGGAATCTGCAAAGCTATCTACTTGGAGAAATGGTGCAGGTTCCTGTAGCGCCAGTGGCTCATTGGCAGCTATATCGGTCAACACCGCCAGCACCTTGCTGATATCTTCTTTGTATGAAACGCCAACGCTAATGTTAGCCCTGCGAATGGGGTAACGAGTTATGTTTATCACTTCGGTTTTTATCATGGTTTCGTTGGGCACTCGAACGTATCTGCCATCAAATGTCTTTAGTTTAATAGACAGCAAGTCTATGGCCTCTATTGAGCCTATCGTATTGCCTATCTGCACTGAGTCGCCAATCATAAAAGGCTTCTCAGAAATCAAAAAGATACCGCTAATGATGTTCGACACACTAGTCTGAGAGGCAAATCCGATCGCAATACCAAACACACCTGCTGCCCCCAGGAGGGCAGATAGCTTGAAACCAAACTCGTTTAACACGCTGATCATCAGGATCATTATGGATACATAATACACTGCCCGAACAACCAGTTGCTCGCTTTGTAGAGAAAGCCTGTCCTTAATCAGCTTGCGAACTAAGTTTCTTATTAATCGAACCAGAGGAATTCCGATAAGCAGTATTAAAACTACGCGTATCGCCAAGCTAACCCTTTCCGGTGTTATGTAGCTAGTTAGCAGGTTCTGCAAATTAAACTCAGGCAGCATTCTATCCTCGTGTTATTAACTCATATTCATGTTTCAATTCATAATCTAACTTGTTTTCGCGCTTTGACCACAAAAATTTATCTTAGTATCAGATACAGCTAAGTATCAAGAAGTCGTAATCTCTGTTGTCAAGATTATAAAAAGCTTACATAAACTACAATCTAATGCTTACTCCAAGTCCGTAGTAGCTTTGTAGGTCTGCATTGCTTGCGGGATCTTTGAAGGAAGATTGCAAATAGCATTCCGAAAACTGGTTTAAAAAATAACTTAGTTNNTTTTATCTGATAGTTGCTTGCTATATCTTTACGATGGCTATATCCTGCATTGCCATACACATTACCGATTAAGCGCATACTGCTTTCGGCAAATAGCGTTTCGCTCTCCTTTTCCGGGATAATCACGGCTCCCGCCATTACATATGAAGCTCCAGCCGGATCGAAGGCAAAGTGATACTGAATGTGGCTGCGGATATAATTTGATACCTGCCACAACTGAGCCAGTTTATCATCTGAACAGCTATTGTTAATGAAACTAACAAAGCCATTTAGCCCAAAGCCAAGGCTCTGCTGGTAGCGAACACTGCTAATATACTGGTTTCTCGTCTCGTCTCGTACAGCATCACCGCTATTATGCTTCCAGTTTATGCTGCCACTAATCCTGCTGCCTGGATAAAGCATATATTCCGCCTGCGAATACAGATAATATGCAGCGCTATCATACACATCAGAATCTGGGAAATTGCTTTGTTTGTGCTCATAGCCTCCCCCAAGCATGATGACAGGATGCAGGCGATAGCCAATCTCCGCCCCGGCATATAGCTCATCTAGGCTTCTTGATGCTAGCACATTTGGGGTGTTTGTGTCGGTAACAAAGTCGTAAATATATTCAATGGGATTTGCATAAAGATGCTTTGTGGCGGCATATGCGTTTAGCTTTAGCTCATTATAATCGCCCTCCAGCCTCAGCATTAGCTGATGCTGCGCATTACGCCTGAAGTCCATGCCCGGATTCCAGTTAGGATACAGTTGCAAATCCTGCGCAGCCCCAAACAGCAAATTTCGATATCCAGCTTCTGCCTTTAAAACGTCACTGGCATAAGACATTGCCAGATAGCTATTCACCCAGCGGTTTTGAGGAAAGCTGTCGATGGCAAAATCCGATGTTTCTGCTTTGCTGCCTAGCTTTAGTTGCCAGAAAGGCAACACATTATACTCCACATCCATCCTGCTTGAGCTAACGAAGGCTGTTTTGTTGCCCGTATTTGCACTGTATATGCTACTTTGCAGATTTATCTCTGCTCCCAAGACTGATGCCATAAGCAACAATAATGGTACTAGTAGATAGCGTTGTTTGGACATACTGCCACACACTTTGCACACTGGGTGCATTTGCTCTGGTCTATTACTGCCTTGCCGTTCGTATCCAGATACACGGCATCATTGGGGCATACACGAATACATTCGCCACAACCGTTACATGAGTTACGGTCTATACTGTATTCCACCCACACTGCTTTCTTGCAGGCAAAGCCCATCAACAACACTAAAAGGGCAAGGATAATTAGCAATATCTTATGCTTCATCTGGGTGACCGGATAGCCCTATTGGTACAGGCTTTTACGCATATCTTGCAGTTAATGCACTTCTCGGAGTCTATTTCAGCGCGCAACCCATTCATGTTTATAGCACCGGTGGGGCAAAGACTAACACAATCCCTGCAACCAACACATGCACTTTTTAGCACATAGGGCTTATTATAGGCAATTGCTGCCACTGTCAATATCGACAATAGCAGCAATATGCAAATCAGTAATGCTTTCACTTATTCGAATTTAACTTCAGGTGCGCTTTGAGCCGCATTATCGGCTTGGAAGAACTGGAATGCTTTAACATTTATGAAATTGGCAATTATGTTATTGGGAAATGTAACTATAAGCTGATTGAACAGCTTAGCAGAGTCGTTNNAATTCTCTCGGTTCTGATTCTGTTTTCGATACCTTCAAGCTGAGCTTGAAACTGTAGGAAGTTTTGGTTGGATTTAAGCTCAGGATAACGCTCAACTACCACCATCAAACGCGATAATGCACTGCTTAGTCCTGCTTGATTGGCCTGGAAGTTTTGAAAAGCCTGAGGATCTGTTAAAGCTTCGGGAGGGAGATTAACGCTGCCGCCCATCTTGGCTCTAGCTTCAGTTACCTGAGTTAAAGTAGATTTTTCAAAGTTTGCCGCACCCTGAACTGTGTTCACCAAATTAGGAACCAGATCATAGCGGGTTTGATATACGTTCTGCACCTGTGCCCAGGCGTTCTCTACGCTAACCTTTTCTTTCTGAATTGTATTGTATCTTCCCACAAACCATCCTGCCGACATGATAATCAACAGAACTACAATGAGTAAAGCGATAAGTCCCTTTTTCATTTTAACTCCAAACTTAGTTTGTGATCAATCGTGTACGGTGGTGATAATTGTCCAGAAGTTTTTTCAGCTAATTCTGATAAAGCACCCTGAGTACCGGAGCATTTATCCAGTATCGTCCCCTGGGTATGTCACTAACTTTGTATGGCACTCCCAAAAGCTGATCTGGAACTAGCTTTGTATATGGTGAAACAAACAAGGTATCATCAAAATCACTATTCACGAGTATTGTAACATCGCCCTTTTGCACTCTGGCATGCACTAGTTTAACAACTGTAGTATCTATACTTAAAGTTGATTTACAAGAAAGCTCCGTAAAGAAACCTCTCTTTATATGCTTGTAGGTATACGTGCTGTCTGCTACGCTGCTACTACTTTTCAGTTTACTCCCTGGAAAGCCAAATCCGTTAACTTCATAGCCTAACATCATGTTGCCGCGAAAATCCATCTTTAGGTTTGCCACGGCAAGATCAAGGCTGATGTATGGAACTTCATAATTTACAAAGTTGGGACTTAAGGCCAGCTCTTGTTTACCGCTATATGGGGTGGCAAGCATCACTCCAAAAACAATAAGCAATCCTACTATGCCTAGTAACAGCTTATAAACTGGTTTCAGCTTCCTTTGGCTAAGGTGCAAAGTCGCGCTGCACAGCAGGCTTTTATGCAAGCCCATTGCACGGTAGAGCAAGAAAGAAGTTAGATACACCAATGCTCCCGCCCACACTACATCGCTGGCGAAATGACCGCCTTGACCAATGCGAATCCAGCCAATAATGCTACCCCAAATAGCGGCTCCCAAACTTATAAATGCAGCCAGCTTGCGCTTTCTTTGGCGAATCACAAAGGCCAAGGCAAAGAAGTAAAAGCCCATAGTGGCATGACCGCAAGGAAATGATTTACCGGGGCTTTCGGCGTCATAAGTTAGGGGAGCTTCATAACGGTATTCACCGCCATACTGAACTAAGTCACGCGGACGAGGTCTGCCCCAGTTATCCTTTAGAATGCTGTTCACCAGCAAACCGGGGCCAATTACCATCACCAATACGAGATAGAAGGCAATCTTTCGATATGGCTGAACCCGATCTTTACTGTAGCTTAGTATAAAAGCTAATAACGCACCAATGCTTAGAATTAGAGCCGGTATGTTACTATAATGATAGATGAACATCGCCAAGGGATTGCTATTAAAGCTCCACCCACTTTCCACAGTGTAATAGCGGTCTTGGATGCGCAAATCCCATGAAGTATAGCGGAAAAAGATGCTTCCCGCAACAAGCAATAGCAGGGGAACTATGAAATCCGCAGTATAAAGGAAATGACGGTTCTTTCGAACCGCCATTTCAGATGTTTGTGATTGTGTCATTATTCAGATTTTGGTTCTTCAGTTTCGGGTTGATCTTCCTCGGC
>DIMZ01000226.1:7848-10756 GCA_002425825.1 Cloacimonetes bacterium UBA5553
TACAGCTTCTTCAACTACAGCTTCTTCAACTACAGCTGCTTCTACGGCTTCCACCGCTTCAACTACAGCTTCCACAGGTTCTTCAGAAGCAACAACTTCTGCTGCTTCCAAGGTTTCGGCAATCACTTCACCTTCGGCTACAGCTTCGCTCATTTGCTTTTCGCGGGCTTCCTTTTCCTGTTTCTTCTTTTGTTGCTTGGCGGCTTTTTCGCGCATATACTGCTCGTGAATGGCGATGTATTCTTCTTGCAACTTAGGATCGCGTGAGAAGAAGAAAGCCTTTACAGAAAGTATCAGACGGCGGTTTTCCATATCCAGTTCGATAACCTTTAAGGGCAGTTCTTCGCCTACATGGAAAGCGTCTTCGCTGTGCTCAAGCTTGGGTAGGGCAAGATGGGAAATGGGGATAAATCCTTCCACAATATCGTCGCCCATCGGCACATCAACCAGCAATCCCTTGGGGATAAGCTTGCTGATCTTGCCTTTAACTTCTGTATTAACCGGAAGCTGAGAATTCAGGCTTTCCCATGGATCTGGAACAAGCTGTTTCACTCCCAGGGCTATACGGTGCTGAGCGCGGTCTATAGACAGGATTATTGCTTCCACGTCCTGATTTTTACGATACACTTCTCTGGGGTGATAGATGCGCTTTGTCCAGCTTATGTCAGATATATGAATAAGGCCATCTATGCCTTCTTCAATTTCTACAAAAGCACCAAAGGCAGTAAGGCTTTTTACCTTTCTGGTAAGCACGGTACCCATCGGGTAACGATCTTCAATGGTTAGCCAGGGATTGGCATCCATCTGCTTCATACCCAGGGAAATGCGCTTGTTTTCCTTATCCAGTTCCAAAACGATGGCGTTTATGGAATCGCCAACCTTTAGTATCTTGCGGGCATCGGCAATCTTCTTTGTCCAGCTCATCTCAGAAATGTGCACAAGGCCTTCTACACCGGGCTCAATTTCTACGAATGCACCAAAAGACTTCACGCTTACCACTTTACCGGTTACGCGGGTTCCTTCGGGATACTTAATCTCTATAGTTTCCCATGGATGAGGCACTAATTGCTTCAAACCAAGGGATATCTTGTTTGTTTCAGGATCGAAATTAATGACCTTAACTTTTACTTTGTCACCAATCTGCAACATCTCGGAGGGATGGTTTATCTTGCCCCAGCTCATGTCGGTAAGATGCAATAAGCCATCAATACCGCCAAGATCAATAAAGGCACCATACTGAGTGATGTTCTTTACTTCACCATCGAGTTCAGAATCCACCTGCAGCTTGCCAAGCAGTTCTTCACGCTTAACGCTGGCTTCTTCCTCCAGCACCTGACGGCGGGAAAGAATGATGTTACGGTGTTCTTCATCAACATTCACAACCTTGAAGCTAAGCTCCTTGCCGATGAATTGATCAAGATTGGGAATGGGTTTTAAAGACATCTGTGAGCCGGGAAGGAAGCCTTCGATTCCCAGAATATCTACTATCATGCCGCCTTTCACTCTACGACGGATAATGCCGTTTAGCGTTGTGCCGTCTTCAAAAGACTTCTTGATACGTTCGATATTAAGGTTATAGTCCGCTTTTTTCTTAGATAAAAGCAGCTTGCCTTCACCATTTTCGATCTCGTTAATAAATACCTTTACTACGGTATTGCGCTCTGGCATGCCGCTGTAGGCAAATTCGGAGATCGGGATTACACCCTCGGATTTGAAACCGATGTCCACACGTACTTCTTTGTCGGAGATATCTACAATGGTACCTTCGATAATCTCGCCCTTCTTGAAGTTCGAGAAAGATTCTTCATACATCGACAGCATAGCTTCATGCTCTTGCTCATCTTTGGTAAGAACTTTCTTGGGCATTTCTGGTTTGGGAGGTTCAACGGGCTCAACCACTACAGGCTTGGGCTCGTCGGCGACAATTACAGGTTCTTCCACGCTGGGAACTGGTTCTGGTTCGGTAGCGGCAATCGAAGGTTCTTCTTGCTGTTCGTTACCTTCAACTGATGATTTCGACGTCGAATCGGCTCCGCTCTCAAGCTCGGTGTCCAATACAGGTTCCGTTTCTTTTACTTCGGGCTCGATAGTGTTTTGATCATGATTTAACATGATTCCTCCTTAAACAAGGGGATTTCCTCGATTTGCATTGCTGCTCTCGAGTCCCCACTTTTTTCTTTTATTCTGTTATATACTTTTATTATAGTGTCTTCCGGAGTAGATGCTCCGGCACTTATTCCTATGCGACTGAACTTAGTAACATCTATGCCCTCAAGCTCATCTTCATTTTCTATGTGACAGGTAATGCAAATATCTTCACATAAAGCAGCCAATGCTCTTGTATTGGAGCTGTTATAACCACCAATAACAATCATAAGATCGCTATTTTTTGCCAGTTCCACTACAGCATTCTGCCTCTGTGTGGTAGCCAGGCATATCGTATTAAATATCTTTAGCTCTATCAGCATGGGTAACAGCATGCTGGCTACTGCCTGCAGTGCCGAAACTTTCTGCGTGGTTTGAGATATAAGGCATAATCTGCTTCCCTCGAAATCAGGAAGCTCTTCGCCGGGAGCCATCACAAATGTCTTGTCGTTTCCATAAGACATCATGCCGACCACTTCAGGATGCTCTTTATCGCCCAGAATTAAAACCGGGCATCCTTCAGNNATATTGCGGATAAGTTCATGAGTCCGTTTTACGTACGGGCAAGTGGCATCTATAATGGTGTTGTTATTTGCCTGCAACTGCTCATAGCTGTGCTTGGTGATGCCATGCGAGCGAATAATAACCGTGCTATTATGAATGTTACTTACATCCTCAGCCACTTTTATGCCCTTGGCATTAAGCTCATGCACTATCTGTGGATTGTGGATAAGCTCTCCTAAGGTATAAACATCACCCTCGT
>DIMZ01000226.1:10778-11614 GCA_002425825.1 Cloacimonetes bacterium UBA5553
ATCCATTGCCAATTGAATGGCACGGCGAACCCCAAAACAGAATCCTGAGTGTCTTGCCAGCCTAACTATAGGCTGTGATGACTGACAGTCCCTTTCAAGGATTTGATTAACAACGCGGTAAAGCTCTTCCACCTGCTCATCAATGCTCAGGTGGCTGGTGTCTATTACTACAGCATCAGGGGCAGGCTTTAGCGGTGCCATAGCCCTGCAGCTATCCGCTTTGTCCCTTGCTTCCAGTTCGAGTACAACCTGCTCCAGAGGGGTGATAATGCCCTTTTCGATAAGCTCCAGGCTTCTGCGTTTGGCTCGCTCGCTAACATCGGCTACTATATAGAATTTAGCTTCCGCTTCTGGAAAAACAACAGTGCCAATATCCCTGCCGTCCAGAACTATACCGCCATTACAGCCTATCGCACGCTGCAGATGAACCATCTTGTGGCGAACTTCTGGTATAGCGGAGATAGCCGAGGCAGAGGCAGACATTTCAGGGGTTCTGATGGCTTCGCTGATATCAGTTCCGTCTAATATTATCAGATTGCCGTTTTCAGCTTGCTGAATGGAGATGCTAATACTGTTCATCATGCTTTCGATGGCTGGGACATTAGATATACTAATCTCCCTAAGCTTGGCAGCATAAGCACATGCCCGATACATGGCACCTGTATCCAGATATATGTATCCGAGTTTCTTTGCCAATAACTTGGCTGTTGTGCTTTTCCCTGAAGCTGCAGGGCCATCAATAGCTACTATAATTCTCTTCATACTTAGCATTTATCTCCAGTGAACCACCCTTTTTACTGGTGAATATGCAGTCAACACTTTTTTTGAAAAAGTGA
>DIMZ01000257.1:0-4780 GCA_002425825.1 Cloacimonetes bacterium UBA5553
ATGAATACAGAGATTATGTCAATTGAAATCACTCCCGTTTGTATATCAATAAAAAGGAATTGACAAAGATTTGACTTTCTGAATGAGTGTGTTTACCTAAATGTGAGTTATGTGGAGTATATATGAATAACAACGGAAATCTCAATAGGAGAGCGGGAAGAACCAACAAGAGAGAATTGATTCTTGAAGCCGCAGTTGAAGTATTTGCCCTGAAGGGATCGACCACTGCCACTATTGCCGATGTAGCAAAAAAAGCACGGGTAGCCCTTGGAACAGTATATTTGTATTTTCAAAGTAAAGACGATCTGTTGCAACATTGCATGAGTGATGTGATTAGCAAAGAGATAGATTGCATTCTAAAGAAGACCGATGCCATTAAAGACCCAATGGACAGGCTGTATGCCTTTTTCGTGCATCATGTTGCTTTGGTGAAGGACAAGCCATTTATAGCCAGATTNNTGCGCGTAGAAATCCCGGCTACAATCCATTGCAGAGGTATATTGACCACGTGGTGGAAACTGCTACCAAAGCTATTGCAACCGGTAGAATAAATCCTATCGACCCACACGCTTTTGCAATTATGCTGGTGGGAACTATGGACATCCTGATATGGCAATGGCTGGCATCAGAGGGCAAAATGGACATCGAAGCCATTAGCTATCAAGTTCGGCAAATTCTTCAAACCGGAGTAACTCCCAAAGCAATATTATAAGATGATGGCTATCAACGGCTCCGAGAGGGGAACTGAGTTAAGAAATAAAGCATTTCTCCAGAGCCTTCATTTAGCACATAACGTGCTAAAGGTATCTGTGCTGATCCTTTTCTTTAGCATGCTATGTGCTGCCTATGCCATTGAGTTGCCATTATACCTTAACTGGAATTCNNATTCGGTAAACAACGGCTTTGTAAATAATGCCCAACCGGGAAAAAAGCTCTCATGGGATGAGTACTATAGTATCGGATTAGGCTTGGATTCTCTAAAGGTAAATAGCACCGCCTTGTCTTTCCTGCTTACTAACCAGGCAGACTTTGATGAAAACTATCTACAGCTTGAGAGCATTCATCTGGATTATACCTACAAATCATGGTACTCCAGTGCACAATCGACACCTCTGGGCTACGGAAAGAGGAATACTTTGCAAAACAGGCATATAGTATATGCCACGCAGTACAAATCTCTGTATAGAGAAACAAGGTTCAATGGCTTAGGCATAGGATATTTGCTCGGCTATACTTTTTTGGAGCTGAAGTGGGGCGGGAATAAGCAGAATCAATCTATTGCCCTTGCTAAACAAACCTGGAACAAGCACAACAATAGCCTGTCTATAGTAACAAGCCAGGAAGCAAGAACTCAAGATTCATTTTGGCGCCGACCAGTGTATACTGGAGCCATTAGGCTGTTAGTAAAAACTAAACAGCTGGAATGCTATTCAGAGGTTGCAGCATCCCTTGTTCCTGCTTTGGCTGCATCTGATACAAAGTATGGAGTAGTGCAACTACTTGAGCTTTCCTACAGACCAGATAGCTGTAATCAGTTTTTTATCGCGGGGGATTACACAAAACCTGATATCTCAGATTTTGCGATTAGTAACGTGCGATTGTCCTATAGCCGGGCGATTAGGGATATAAGCATTAGCCCGGGGATTACTCTTAACCAGGTTGATTCAAAGAGATGGGCAAATTATCACATCTTAGGTGAATGGAACATAGATACTATCAATAGTTTTGGGCTATTCTATCGTTTGGAAGAAAGCAGCAACAAGAAATACATTCACAACTTAGGGCTACAGGCAAGGCTAAGCTATGGCTTATAGAACTAAGCTGTTGTTAGTTTCCATGTATATATTTTGGATGCTAAGTGGATGCAGGTTTGTGGCAGTTGAGCCAGGCCAATTGCCCATTATCTGCATTACATTTGATGATCAGCATAGTGGCGTGTATGATGTAGCTTTACCGATAATGAATCAATACCACTATCGTGGCTCATGCTTCGTGAATAGCGGGTATATTGGCTTAAGTGGTTTAATGAGTGCTGCGCAGATTGTGGATTTGCACAAAAACCATCAATGGGAAATAGGCGGACACTCGCTTAGACATGAGCAATTAACTGAGCTCAATTCCCTCGAGGCAGAAAGTGCTATAGAAGAGGATTATCTGAACTTGCTGGCTTTGGGACTGGCGCCTCGCTCGTTCGCTATCCCCAGAGGGAAGATACCAGATGTCTATCTGCAATTTGTATATAATAGATACCGCAATGTACGTGGGAGCAGTGATTTTGCTATGTATCAGCCAATTGACAGGTATAATCTGGGCTACTTACCCTTTCAATCGGGATGGGCTGCCGATGTAATAAAGGACAGAGTAGTACGGGGCATTGCAAATCATGAAAGCCTTATCATTATTGGTTTTCATAGAATCGGCGATCCTACTGACCAATATGGAGCAAATTGCCCTGCGGATGTTTTTGCTGAATTAATGGCTTATTTTCATGAATTGGGCCTTGCTGTTCTGCCCTTGGATGAAGCAGTTGAGAAACTGAATGCGTATTAGGAGTTACAACTGATATAGAGCTGCTTAGCTGCTATTGCCGAGGCAATAACCACTGAAGAATAATGCCTGAAAATGAAAAAGAGCCCATGAGTAGCACGGGCTCTTTCTATTATGTATGAGGTTTACTTCATTAGCATTGCTTTCCTAATGCTGGATTTACCTGCGGATTCCAGATGAATCAAGTATATACCAGAAGCAACGCTCCTTCCGCTTCCATCTCTGCCATTCCACACCAAACGGTGTAGCCCTTTTTCGGCTGTTCCATCGAACAGGGTCTTTACTTTCTGTCCACGGATGTTGTACATACACAGCTTCGCCTTGCCTGCCGAGGGAATACTGAATTCAATGGTTGTAGAAGGATTGAAGGGATTCCAATGAGTTCATGGCTCCGCTTTGAGTATGGAGATGATTCATAAACCAATCCTCTTCGCTTATAAACGAGTAGGTACCCAGTGGGTATTGATCAGAATATCGCGCAATTAGCAGACACATTGTGGTGAGAATAATAACAAGCAAGATTAACTTCTTCATGGATCCTCCTATTTAAGAATACATATTCTCTTGGTGATGGCGGTATCGTTGTTTTGCCTAAGTTTTAAGATGTATAATCCATTTGCAATATTGGGAATGGGCATAGATATGCTGTTTCCTGTTGTAGGTTCGATGTAACAATCAAGGTTACTAACTTGTTGCCCTTTTATGTTATATAGCTCAACCGATATTGGCTTTTGCGACTTACAGCCATTTCCCACAAGTTCAATTTGTATGTGGTTATTAATCCTTATGGGATTGGGATAAACCCTAATGTCCCAGTTTCGCACGTCCTCAACCAGGTCGTCATTTGCCACTACTGGATCAGATAAGGCAGTGTTGCCGGCAAAGATAAATACTCGACCTGTAGTATCGAATTCGGTTCCTTGCCCCCACATCGGGGCGGACACTGCAATGTCACACAAGCCGTCGCCATTAAAATCTCCCGCTGCTTTAGCATAACCGAAATTACGGGATTGGTAATCACTGGGTGGGTAAAGATACAAGTCTATAAACCCATCCATATTGGGTCCGCCAATCCATATGCCAACCTCGCCCCGATAATAATTAATCTGATTGGTAGAGCCAATAACATCGTCGTAGCCATCTCCATTGAGATCGCCATAGATAAATGGTGTCCCGACATTACGGCCTGGATTGAACCAATCATGATAGGGCGGATTACGATACACAAGTTCGAGTTCATTAACCGGAGTCAAAGCAGTACCACCAAGCCACACTTTTCCCACGTAGGTCTCAAAATCCGCATATCCATCATTATTTAGATCTCCTAAAGGGCTTGAATAGCCCACCGTTATTGCATTTGTGTTGTCAGAGATTACAAGGCTATCCACTTCCGGGAAATTCGTGCTTCCATAGTACAACACAATCCTGCTATCCATATTAGTTCCCCCGGGAAGGCCATATTGCAGCAAATAATCATCAACTTCGTCGCCATTAACGTCTCCCACCCCGATAGCCGATCTTGATACTGAACCATTATCTGTGTCTATTAGAGTATGGAAAGGAGTTTCATTGCCAGTCCAAATAATCAGCCTGCTTCCATAGGTTTCCCAAGGTTCTGTGTGGATCACCAGATCTGCATGACCATCACCATTGATGTCTCCAAGCGGTGTAGCAGATATATAATCCATCACCGAAAATGGAATTGTGATGGTCTCATCCGGTATTCCAGTTGGGGTGGCTTTTCCATAATATACAGCAATTACACAGACTGAACCAACCGGCAAAGTTATCACCAAATCATCTATACCATCTCCATTGATATCTCCTCCATTTTTGGGGTTAGCCGGATATAACTCCCAATTTCTGGTTCCCTCCATCACAAAGTCAGGAATATTATCCATGTTAGGGCCACCCCAATAGAAGTATAGCTTGCCCCAACCTTGATTGCTGGAATATTCCCCAGTGGGGTTCCAATAGACAGAAGACACTATTAGATCATCATAACCATCGGCATTGTAATCCATGGCTACAACCCTGTTGCCGAAGCGAGCTCCATTAAACTCACCGTATAGGGTGTGAATCAGTTCCATTTGATTTACCGAATAGAGTTGCGCCTCTGTCAGCAGTAGGCACGCCAAAAATAATAAGAGTAACTTGGTCTTCACCATTACCTCCCTTGTGTGTAGAAATCGGTTTTGGACAATTGCAGCGTAAGCTACAAAATAGTCCATCT
>DIMZ01000257.1:4837-7745 GCA_002425825.1 Cloacimonetes bacterium UBA5553
TCATATAATCTGCAAGTGTGTGTGGCTGTCAAGCTTAAAATTACTGGCAAGCAGGGGCTCAGGTGCATGTGTTGCGCCGCTAATACTAATAAAGTGAAAACAAGAGCCTTTCCTCGCGGTAACATGGACATCAGCAACTCGGCAACATTTTGCTGCAGTACATTCGGCAGCGAAATCCGGATACGTAGCTATAGCTTAGCTTAGCCGAATCTACTCCAGATGGCTAACCTACTTCAATGCTGGCAAAAAATAGCCGGAACATTGCTGCTCCGGCTATTAAGGTAAAAGGGATTGTTTAGTTAAACCAGGCTCTTGGTAACCGATTCTTCCACTTCCATGGCTATTGCTTCACAGGCGGTAACTAGTTCTCTGGCTTCGGTGAGTGTATTGTTCTTAAAGTATTCATCATTGATTCCGGCGATGTTTATCAGAATGTTATAGTTAGCTGCTTTGGCGGCACAGAGGGCGGTTAGAGCAGCCACTCCGGCATCAGACAGAGCATTGGCATTGCCTATCCTGGCTATGCGTGCGGATAGTTTTAGGGCGTCCAAAGATAAGCGCAAGGTGGCAAGGGGTGCATTGATAGCTGCTTGGGTGCTTTGTTCCATCATTGCATTGCGAATGGCTATTTCTTCCTCGGTCTTTTTTGGCAGACGCATGGCGTCCATCATTGCATAAAAGGCATCGGTATCGCGGTCTATGCATTCCAGTGACTTCAGCTTTATGTCCTGACCGATGGGAGCGATGGCATAAGCCTCTTCCTGAACGTTCTCATAGCCTTTTTTGCCGATGGTGAGATTGGCAACCATTGCCGATAGGGCACCGCTCATTGCCGCACACAAGGNNAGCAACGCTACCTCCACCGGGAGCGGGAGCATCGGTGGAAAGCAGGTCACAAAAAGCATCTAGCTTCATGTTTACCAAGCTGTCCTGCTTAGCTATGGCATATTCGATTACCTTTTTATCCAGATCGAATGCCCCAAGTTCGCTTAAACCCATGGATTGAATGGCTGTTTCCATAATCATCTTTTCGGGTATGCCGGTGCTTTCGTTCATCTTGGTAAGGTAATACTTTCCGGCTTCCACCAGCGCAGCCTTGGGTAAAAGGCCAACTAACTCGCTACCGGTTACCTGAATGCCCATTTCGTTTGCCAGTTCGCGCACCTTATCCAGCACAATGTGAGGAGGAGTAATCTTATAATTTGTAAGGTTTATGCTTATCTGCGCGCGATCGTAGGCATCAATAAACCAGCCCACAGCCTTGCAGTTGCTAAATAGGCCGGGCGTGTTAATCTTGTTGCCGTGTTCGTCCTTCAATAGCTTACCAGCGGCATCACGAGCGGGCTTTCCACTCTCACGAATGGTAAGAGCTATATCATGCGCTTTCTTTTTATCGCGGGTATTCAGATTAATGTTATATGCAATCAGGAATTCACGGGCACTAATGGCTGTGGCACCGCTCTTGGCGTTAAAGACGTGGGGGCCAAAATCCGGCTTCCAGGCGGGGTCTTTGGCTTTGGTAGCAAGGGCTTCATATTCACCACTGCGCACTGTTGCCAGATTGCGCCATTCCTCTTTGGTGGCGGCATATTCATATAAATAAACGGGAATGCCAAGCTCTTCGCCAACCCGCTTACCAAGCTTGCGAGCGTATTCCACGCACTCGTCCATGGTCATACCGGAGATGGGAATAAATGGGCAAACATCGGTGGCTCCCATGCGAGGATGGGCACCATGGTGCTTGCTCATGTCTATCAGTTCAGAAGCTTTCTTTATTGCCACAAAAGCAGCCTCGACAACAGCATCGGGCTCGCCAGCCATGGTAAACACAGTTCTATTGGTTTCGGCACCGGGATCAACGTCCAGCAGCACAACACCGTTAACGCCCTTGATTGATGTAGCAATGGCATCGAGAACAGTTTTGTCTCTGCCTTCGCTAAAGTTTGGGACGCATTCCATCAGCTTCATAATGAATACCTCTAATTGCTTATTTTATGTATTTTTACTTTTACAATCTTCTTGGACGTAGCCTGTAACACTTGAATGCGGTAGGGCTCTATAGTAATAACCTGACCCTGATGGGGGATGCGTGCCAGATGATCGAGGATAAGGCCGGCAAGCGTTTCATAATCCCCTTCGGGAAGCTCAATACCATAGTCATCCGCCAGTCTGTCTATCTCCACATCTGCCTGAGCAAGCCAGGTATTGGGGCTAACCTGCTCTACATCTTTATCTTCGTCGTCGTTGTCATATTCATCTTCTATATCGCCTACTATTTCTTCCAGGATGTCTTCCATGGTAACTATGCCGGCGGTACCGCCGTAAGAATCCACTATTATTGCCATGCTACGCTGTTTATGCTGCATTTCTTTAAGTAGTACATCGAGGTCTGTATTTTCGGGAGTGAAGATGGGCTCGTGCATAATCTGTCCGGCGGTCATGTCGTTTGTGCAGTCACGCTTCAGAATGTCATATATTATCAGCACGCCCACAATGTCGTCTAAGTTATTACGGTAAACCGGATAGCGGGTGAAGCCTTCTGCCCTTGCCAGCTCTATAACTTCGGATATTAGGGTTTGTTCCTGAACAGCCACAATATCTGTTCTGGGAACCATAACATTGCGTGCTTCCAGCTCAGTAAAATCCAGCGCATCCTCTATCATCTCCATTTGCGGAGCAGTGATGTCGTCAGAAGACGTTTGAGAAAGCAGGAAGGTTAGATCATCCTTGGTTAAATAGTCGTATTGATTGCCGTCCGACAGGCGAAGCAGCTTTCTGAGTATCTTGTTTAGCCAGGATACAATAGCCACAAAAGGTTTGGTTATGTAATAAAAGAACTGCACCAGGGGGAAAAGCTTAGGCACCAGGGTATCGGCATGATCGCGGAACAGTGCTTTGGGGACAATCT
>DIMZ01000257.1:7764-13494 GCA_002425825.1 Cloacimonetes bacterium UBA5553
CACGATGGCACCCACAACCAAGGCGGTGTATCGGGCATCAAACGCCAGAAAGCTTAGCTGCTGAACAAATACTGTGGAGATTGAGGCGAGCAGCACATTGGCGATGTTGTTGCCAATCAAGGTGGTGCCCAAAAGCTTGTCTGGTTGTTTTACAAAGCGTAGCAGCGATGCCCGGGCTTTGTTGCGCTTCGATTCTTGCTCCAAGGCAATGTGATCAATAGAGATAAATCCGGTTTCCAAGCCTGAAAACAGGAACGAAAGAAACAGGAACAACAATAAAACCAAAAGGGTAAGTACTATCTGTACCAAAGCCATCTATGCGTTAACCTTCTCGTTTCTCCAAGCAATGCGTAAGGCTTGAATAAACTCATCTATATTGCCTGCCAAGAAAGAATCAAGGTTATAGCTTGTCAAGTTTATTCTGTGATCGGTTACTCTGGACTGAGGGAAATTGTAGGTGCGAATCTTGGCACTGCGGTCTCCCGTGGAAACCTGAGCGCGTCTGGAACTGGCTATCTCTTGTTCCTGGCGGCTTATCTCGGCATCAAGCAGCCTGCTGCGAAGCACCTTCATTGCTTTGGCTTTGTTCTTTATTTGCGACTTTTCGTCTTGGCAAGTGACAACAATGCCAGTTGGCACGTGGGTTATACGGACGGCAGAGTCGGTGGTATTTACGCTTTGCCCGCCATGCCCAGAGCTGCGATAAACATCTACGCGCAAATCATTATCCTGGATGTCCACATCAATCTCTTCGGCTTCGGGAAGTACGGCAACGCTTACGGCAGAGGTGTGAATCCTTCCTCCCGACTCGGTTACGGGTATTCTTTGCACACGGTGAACACCGCTCTCAAAGCGCATAAGGCCATATACGCCTTCGCCATTAAGCTGCATTATTACTTCTTTGTATCCGCCAAGTCCGGTTTCATTTGTGTCCAAAAGACTAAGCTTCCAGTTCTTGGTTAATGCATAATAGCTGTACATACGATATAGATCAGCCACAAAGAGGGCTGCTTCTTCACCGCCGGTTCCTGCACGTATCTCTATGATGGCATTCTTTTCATCATTGGGATCGCTGGGAATTAGCAGGTCTCTAAGCTTTAGTTCGGTAGCCTCTAACTGGGCTTCCAGACTAACTGCTTCGTCCTTTATCAGAGCAAGCATATCGGCATCGCTTTCGCTGTCCAATAGCTGCTTCACTTCGGCAATGTGGGTCTCAAGCTGCTGATATTTACGCCACACCTGGCTAATCTCACCCAGCTCCTTGAATCTGCGCAGGCAGTCACGATATCTTTTGGTGTCGCTAATAATTGCCGGGTCGCTAATTAATTCCTGAGTTTCGTGGAGTTCCGCTTCCAGTTGATTTAGTTTGTCGCGTGGTATCAAGATACATCCTTTATAATAATGGCGTTATGCTCGCTGATATCCATATCTAACGCTGCTTTCATGGCTACGAGTGCCGTCTCTACCATGCTGTCATCGGGAGCTTGGGTAGTAATTCTCTGCAGTGCCATGCCGGGGATGGTCATTAGTCTCACCAAGGGGTGTTTCAGGTTCTTGCCCGAGAACTTCAATACTTCGTACGACACACCGGAGATGATGGGAATCATTAGGAAATGGTATCCCAAGCGCAGAAACACGGGAACAGGCTTGTGCAGAATAAATGCCGAGACCAAAGTGTCGGTTATGGAAAAGATTAGGATGCCGATTAGCAGCACGAAAAACATGAAGCTGGTGCCGCAACGTGGATGAATGGTAGTCCATTCCTGAATTTTGGCAATCTGCAAGGGGGTTTCATGCTCGTAGGCATTAACGTTTTTGTGCTCTGCACCGTGGTACTGGAATAGTCGCTTAACGTCTTTCATCAGCGAGATAAGGTATATGTACAGCACGAAAAATACTATGCGAATACCGCCGGCAATCAGGTTAAAATAAAAGTCTTGCTTGGAAAGCTGCAACCAATCTGAAATCTTGTATGGCAACAAGCCGAACAGCATGAAAGCCAGCCCAAAGGCAAACACATAGCTTAATAGCTCCTCTGTTTTTTCTGCGCTTTTGCTTTTCTTCTTTGTGGTTTTGCCTTTTGCCGCGTCTTCTGCTATCAAATCCAGCTCAAACCTATTAGCAGAAAAGGTTAAGGTTCTTATGCCTATCACCATCATTTCTATTAAGGATACAAAGCCTCGGATGATAGGGACACCCAATGCTTTGTGCTTCTTGGTAAGGCTAACGAAGGGCTGTTTTAGCACTTCAATGCTGCCGTCTTTGCGTCTGATTGCTGTTGCCAGGGCTTCAGGGCCACGCATCATTACGCCCTCAATTACGGCCTGCCCGCCTACGCTTATTTCTTTTTTCTCTGCCATATGCTCCTGCTTATTTGCTGCAAAATGCTTGTTTTTTGCCTATAAGAAAAAACGCCATTGCCCGCAGCAAAGCCGTCGGTTCCAATGGCGTAAAAAGACTTATCTTTCTATTTCTCGGTTTTGTCCGCAGAAAGGCTGTATTTTTTGTTGAACTTCTCCACACGACCGGCAGTGTCGATAATCTTCTGCTTTCCGGTGTAAAAAGGATGGCAAACATTGCAGATATCAACCTGCATGCTCCCTTTGGTGCTGCGTGTTTCAAACACGTTACCACAGGCGCAGGTGACGGTGGCTACTTCGTATTTAGGATGAATTCCCTGTTTCATGTATCTATTGCTCCTTGTGTAAATTCACTTAGTTTGGGACAAGGAATCTGGAAGCGGCCTTAGTGTCAATGAAAATATACTTGTGTTCTTCAGGTCGGCTTATAGCACGTGCAACTATCATAAAGGTGCTCACAGATAGCTGCCGAGATAGATATGGGGGAAGCGGTGCATTAGGAGATAATTATATTCAGTGAATGGCTTCAGAATATAACCCTAGATTTATGTGCCATTGTTTGTTGTGGAAGGGTACATTTATGCAACAATGGTATAAAACTTGCTAATAAAACGAAGCAGAGATTGTTCCAAAGAGGAGGAACTGTGAGATTTATTAGGCAGATACTCATAATGTTTGCGCTATTCGGGGTGTTTAGTACTGGCCACACTTTTGTAGTAGAACATGCAAACCATATAAGAATTAACGACGTTAGCTTTGATCTGAACCTATTTGCGGACACAAGAATAGCTGAATATACATATCAGCCTATAGAGTTTTCAGTTTTGAGTTCCAGTAATAGGAGCGGGGCAACNNNNGCAACTATAACTTATAGCTCAGATCAGATGGACGTGATTGTTCATGTAAACCCACGCGATCAGTATGCTTCTCCTGCTTGGCTGATATCTGTTACGGCTACGTGCAAGCAAGAGCTGTATCTGCACGACGTGTATCTTAGCATGGATAATGCTTCACACAATATTATAGCTGATCTAAAAGGCCCTGAAGCGATCCATTCAGGTAACATCTCCTTAAACAGAAACATGATTCCATATACCAACAAAGCAGTGGAATACTCCAATGCTCAAGGGAGGTTCTGGATTGTAGCTTCTAATTACGCTGAATGTGATGGAGTAGAAGCCCTTAGTGCGAATAGAGTTGCCCTATACGATTATCGTGGTCATTTCTTCCGTAAATATGTGCAAGGGGGCACTTGGGAGTTGATGCGTGATGCAATGTATAAGCCCGCAGGGAGTACTCATAATTGGTCTTTTCTGGTCTTTGGNNTGGGGAAAAGCCAATAATGCCTGATTTCAATCGCTGGCCAGGAGATAACCGCGCGGCCTTGTGTATAACAAATGATGCAGACAGTGAGAACCTTAAACGCTTGAAGGCTGTTTATGAGGGCAGCAGTAATTCTGCTAGCCCGAAATACTATTCAATGGGGTTCTTTGCACGTAACATACCAGTATCAAACACAGTATTTGGCATGAATCAGAATACGTTGGGGGAGATGTGGACTACGATTATGAATAATGGTAACACGATTGGATACCACACCTATGCTGGAGCATTAGACCCACCTGGATCGAACCAGCAAGCTCTTTTAAATGACCTGCTTCCCTATAACATTAGACTATGGATAGATCATGCTGTTCCCAATAATCCAGAGGATGTCTGTTATGATGGTCTAAATCCCGAAAGCTCAAGTTATGTTGGTGACATAATAAATGAATCTACGATCGATTACATTTGGCCTGGCGATACGGCATATACTAATCCTTTTGACGCTTATGATGAAACCTGGCGGTTACCGCATATTGTTTACGAAGCAAAGTGCTTCACGCGTCCGATTTATTTCTTCGGTCGCACCAGGACTGAGTATTGGGATTATCCGCATTATATTGAGCAGCTTTCCATGAAATATCTTATGACAGCAGAAAATCTGGATAGATTGCTGGATAACAGGGGTTTGCACATAAGTTATACTCACTTTGCTACAGCTAATAGTTCTTTTTATGGCAGCTATTATGATGCTTTACCAAACGGAGATTATGAGATTAAAGACGAAGTAGATGACATGCTGCTTATGTTAGATTACTATAGAAACAATCGTGGTTTGTGGATTGATACGCTTGAGAGTATTTTTGATCGTATGTTGGCTATTGAGAAGGTTAGAGTTGTTTCTTGTCGTAAGGTTGACGATAATACTTATCTTATTGGCATTCAGAATGGCTCAGACAGAGACATTCATGATCTCAGTTTTAAATATCACGATGAAGCGTATTACGCCGACTTGCACAGCCGAGGGGGTATTCAGTACCATTATGTGGCGGATAACACAGGATCGGTAACACCTATACCGGATTACTTCCAGATGAGATATAAAAATGGATGCCTCGTGCTAAAGAACAAATACAGTCTTAAAATGACTCCAATGAGTATCGATATCTACAATGTGCGCGGTCAGAAGGTACAGTCGTTTGTAACAACAGACAACCAATATGTATGGACGCAGCCATTTGATAATCGTGCTTCTGGTGTATACTTCGCCAGGATAAATTCTTCAAACGTTAAGACATCGACAATCAAGTTCATCGTTCTTAAGTAGCTCGTTCGCAAGCACCCTGTGTTAGACAAGAGCAATGTGATCGTATTTGCTAGGACACAATAGGGCTACTTGGCGCAAAAATTGCATATTAAGTGGTGAGAAATGATGAATCAATGGAGATAAAATGAAGCTGTCCATAATCCTATGTGCTATATTAGCAATGCTTGTTCCGGCAATTCTGGGAGCAGTATTGCCTCCCTTGCCCACGTGTTACGATACCTACGAGGAGATAACGGCTAAGTTATTTGCCTTTGAACAAAGCCATCCAGATATAGCCAAGGTATATTTGATAGGTCATTCACAAGAGGACAACGTCCCTATCTATGCCATGAAGATATCCGATAATGTAGAATTGGATGAGGATGAGCCTGCTATCCTGTTTGTTGGTCAGGTGCATGCGGAAGAAGTGTTAGGGGTTCAGATTACCCTTAGCAATATCGCCGAGATACTTAATGGCAGATACCAGATGCCTTATGCGCAGTGGATTAATCAGTTTGATATGTGGTTTGTTCCCACAGCAAATCCCGAAGGGCACAATGTGGTAACCTCAAATATGGACGTGTCTTATCGTAAGAACAAGCGTGATAATAATCTTAATGGCTTCTTCGACTTTATTGCTTCTGATATGGGTGATGACATAGACGGTGTAGATTTTAATCGTAATTTCCATTACAACTGGGTGCATGGAGACACATTGCTACAGCCGGGTGGGGGAGAAGT
>DIMZ01000197.1 GCA_002425825.1 Cloacimonetes bacterium UBA5553
TGGGCAGTGGCATAAAAGCAAGCGTTTTGGCAACCCTTACCACTACTATGGCAGCGGGTTTTATAAATTCCAATATGGATATTAAACGTGCTGCGGAAGTTATATTAGAAACCTTGCCAGTATGCAGTTACAGGCACATTGGCTATAGCACCTTCACCATAATTGACGCTGGATTAGACGGCAGCATCAGAATTATTGAGCACGACAATCCGCCCTATGCCCTGTTTCGCGATGGCAAGGTGATAGAAACCACAAAGCAGGAAATACCAATCAAGTCTTTCCGCAAAAGCCATCTGTATTACTCGGAACTGCAATTGCTGCCAGAGGATAGAATAGTGTACTACTCAGATGGAGTAAGTCAATCGGGTATGGGATTGCCTCATTTGCCATTGGGCTGGCAAGAGAAGCGGGTGGAAGAATATGTAACTGCTTTGCTGAAAGAGAATCCCAAGATATCTGCAGGTGAGATATCCAAACGTGTGGCTCAAAAATCGCGTGACTATGATGGCAACAAGGCAGCTGACGATATAACCTGCGCTGCGCTTTATTTCCGCAAGCCTCGCCGTACATTGCTGATAACCGGGCCACCCTACAAAAAAGAACATGATCCTATATTAGCAGAAATGGCACAAAGCTTTTCTGGCAAAAAAGTTATCTGTGGCGGCACAACGGCTGCAATCCTGTCTAGAGAGATGAGTATCCCGATTAAAGTGAACCTGAAAGAGATAAGTAACAACCGGGATATACCACCCACAGCCAATATGAAGGGCTTTGATCTGGTAACCGAGGGGACTATAACCCTATCGCGTTGTTTAAGTGCATTGGAAGAAGATGCAAATCTGGATACGATGCCCGACAATGCAGTTAAAAAGCTAATGCGCGTGCTCTTAGACAGTGATATAATAGAGCTGGTGGTGGGTACCAAGATTAATGAAGCTCACCAGGATCCCGCACTGCCAAAGGATTTGGAAATACGCCGCAACCTGATGAAGCAATTTTGCAAGGTGTTGGAAAAGAATTATCTGAAATCCACGAACATTGTGTTTGTATAGGGCTTTTATCTGCAAACAATCCTTAAGTGTTAGTAACGCAGATTTGCACCTTTCTACACCGATAACGATAACTAAACTGACTTAGCAATAACACTCTGAATTCCGTTTATGACTGTCCCGAGAAGTAGGGAATCTAGTAATCATAACGCCTAAATATCAGTTTCACACACCCTGTCGTTCACACGAAGGAATGAACTCAGCCCACTAATCACTATTACTCGAACACGCACCTACGACTTAAGTGAAATCAGCTCTCACATTACGATGCAACCCTATTGATAACCCCTATTGATAATGCGTGATTTCTCTTGTGATTCATGTAAGCTACACTTTCCGATATTTAGTTAATCACCAATTATGCACTAGTGATTCNNGAATCATTAGAGATGTGATTAGTAGTCAATAAGTGATAATATCAGTTTCAGAGCTGGTTTAAGTGCCGTTTCTGTATTTATTTACATGTGCAGGATAATGCAAGTAGCTTGGGGAAATTATGGGGAACCTTGAGCAGAGAGGAAGAAAGTAAATCAGGGAGCGGAAATAGCGGACGTAGGGCAACCGGCAAAGTTATCGTTATTGCCCGAAACGCATATGCCACAATTTATGCATTTCTCTTTGTCTATCACTGCTTTATCGTTCACCATCTTTATTGCATTCACCGGGCAAGCCTGTACGCATAGAGTACAACTTATGCACTTGTCGGCGTTAACTGTATGACTCTTTTTTTCTGGCTTTGCCTGTTCTGTTGGCTTTTGAGTCTGGCTAACAGCTTGTGGCGGAACATCAAACGATTTCATTACAGCTTCCTGCTCAGGTTCCGGAATGGTAACGGTAGCACTGGGCTTTGTGCTGGCTATGCCATCAACACACCTTCGGCAACCAATACATTTGCTGGCATCGATTACCGCCTTGCCATTCTCCATAGAGATAGCATCAACCGGGCAAACCTTTGCTATTTGTGGCTTTCTGATGAATCCGGCGTACATTTGGAAGGCAAGCAGACCGAACATGCCTGCTATGAATAATAGTTTTAAGATTAGCTTCATATCAGTCCTCTCTGTCACAGCAAAAAGTACCTGGTTTGGGGCATTTGTCGGCGCATTTCATGCAGTGGATACAATCCGGGGATAGCACAAATTCTGTTTCTGAAATATTAATATTCATGGGGCAATGCTGCATACAAATTCCGCAATCTATGCAGCGTTCCAGATTCCTGCGAATTACGAGGCGTTTTATGCCGAATAAATTGCCAAGATGCTGGGCGATATTCATTAGTGCAGCATAGGGACAAAGGAATCTGCACCAAAAGCGGTCGCTGATGTAGGCAGACACAGCTATTATCACGAATATCAGCAGCCCGGGAATGGCAAGAAAAGGAAGCATGGAAAGCGCATACATAGGGCATAGCTTAATAAAGATATATCCCAAGCCCAATACTGAGAGAATAAGCGTGATAGCCAGAACGAAGTATTTTATGCGGGAGAGCTTGTTTTCGTAGAAATAGCTAAGCCGCTTGCGTCTGTAGTATTTGTTTGAGTGAACGCTGAATATAGCTTCCTGGATAGTGCCAATAGGACACAGGTAGGCACAAAACTTCCTTCCACAAAAAATGGTGAAAATTAATATGCCAATGCTGAATGCAGTGCTAATAGCAAAGCTATTGCGCAGCACCAAGACAAGCCCGGCTTTACTAATGCCAAAGCATACAATAGCATAGGGGCACAGAGCATGAATTGCATGCTTGAATCCCAATATAATAAGGGTGATAAAAACTACAGAGACAAATAGCGATACCAGCTGGATAGGAAGGCGCAATCTCTGATGTTTAGACAGTGCTTTCAATGCCCGTTACCTGTTTAGCAGAGCAATTCGCTGCTCTTTGCCAAGTCTGGTTTTAAGGGGAGCATTATCACCATACAGGCTTTCGTGATAACAGGGATACTCCTGTTTGCAAAAAACACCCAGGTAGATATGCTCTTCATTACTGGCTAGTTCAACAGCCATGCCATTATTCAGCGGAAGGGTTTCCAGCATCTTTATGCGGCTGTTTAGCTCCGCGTAATTATTGTTATAGCTTACGCAAGGTTGCATAACCTCAATAAAAGAGAAGCCTTTATGATTAACAGCCTGAACTATTAGATTGGCTAGATGATCGGGTTTGGCACTAAAGCCGCGAGCTACGAAAGTTGCTCCGGTTTCCAGTAACAACGGCACAGGACGGAACGGACGCTCGATACTGCCGGAAGGGGTGGACAATCCTTTGTAGCCAATCCGGCTGAGGGGTGAGAACTGCCCGGTTGTTAAGCCGTAATTGCCATTGTTGTGAAGAACAAGGGTGATGTCCATGTTACGTTTAGCGGCGAATAGGGTGTGCTCCAGTCCTTCGCCCAGACTGTCTCCATCACCGCCAAAGCTGATAACTTTTAGCATGGGATTGGCAAGCTTAATTCCGCTGGCAGTAGCGGTTCCGCGTCCATGAAGTCCATAGATACCGTTTAGGGCAAGGTAGTCAAAAATCTTCCCGTGGCAGCCAATTCCTGTAGTAATGGCAATGTCAGCCAGCTTGGTTCCATCTTCATTCAGGTTTGTTATGGCTTTCTTAACGGCATTCAGTATACCAAAATTACCGCAGCCGGTGCACCATGTGTTATCTTTATGGGTATTCAGATCACGCATCGAGGTAATCCTCCAGAATTGTAGCAAGCTCTATGGGGTCAAATGGTCTGCCGTCGTATCGCAGAATATTTTGCGCAATACTGATGTTTAGATGCTGCTTCAGATATGTGGCAAAATATCCTGTGCTGCTGTGCTCAATCACTATGGCTTTGGCAGAATAAAATCCATTCAGTTCTTCAATGGGGAAGGGAAGCAGATACATCAAGGATACTATGCGGAAGTCTTTTTGGCAATACTTCTTAGCTTCCAATAGCTCCATAACAGAAGAACCGTAAGCAAAAATGGGGGTTCCGCTTTCACCGTAAATGTTTACCCGCTGGTATCTCTGGGTAGCCAGATTAAGCTGCTGGGTTTTCCTGTTGCGCTTATCTTTTTGAGCAATCATATCTTGGGCTTTGTCGGTGCGAAGTCCAAGGGCAATATGTTCGTGTGAGTTCCATTTTATAACAGCATCGTCATCCACATTGTCAGAACCGGGAAACAAGAGTGGAGAAACTCCACTATCGTTAATTGCATAGCGTGTATAGCTGCTGCTGTCCTGTGCCATCTGCGCAAAGTCGTCTGCAAAGGGCACGGGCTTAAGCTCATTAACATCAATGCTGCCTTCAGAAATATGTTTATCACTTAGTAAGATTACCGGGCTTTGGAATTCCCAGGCAAGGCATAGCAATTCTGCAGAGAGACTATAAGCTCTTTCGATGCTGTCGGGGGCAGCCACTACTCTGCCAAACTCACCATGACCCTGATGCAGGGCAAAAGCGAGGTCTTCCTGGGCAGTGTAAGTAGATACGCCGGTTGCGGGGCCAGGGCGTGAAGATAGGATGCACAGCAATGGAGCTTCCACCATACCAGCCAGAGAAAAAGCTTCCTGCATCAAGGCAAAACCACCACCACTGCTACCAACGGCTGTTTTAGCTCCGGCTACTACACTGCCGATTGCCATATTGGCAGCGGCTAATTCGCTTTCCGCATGTATGGCATACACTTTGTGAGAGCTTTGCTTTAATGCCAGATAATGNNAGGCATAATAAAAATCCAGTCCGGCAGCCCAAGCTCCCAGTGCGATAGCTTGATTGCCCGATATTAGTCTTGCGTTTGGGTGCAAACTAAGCTCGGGGATATCGAACATCACCTTATCCTCTTGCTCCGAAACCATCTGGTATATCCGCATGGCGTATTGGATGTTCTCTTCCCAGTCTCTTTTATATTCTTTCCTTATTGTGCTTTGCATTCTTTCGGCATCCCATCCTAAGCATTTGAAGGCAATGCCTATGGCAGCCATGGATATTAGCGATGGAGAGCCGGAAAGCTGCTTCAGCACTTCATCCATGGGCAGCCCGATAACTGGGAAACTGCTTTGTGTATAGCTTTCTGGTGCATCGTTGCTGTTTAAAAAGTGGTATGCACGCTGCGTGTCTGACAGCAAATCTTCATTATGCTCACTGGCACTGCGTTTATCCAGAGATATTATCAGGTTTGCCCGCTTATAGCCGGTGTTAATCGGCTGGGTAGCGAAGCTTATTATGCTGAAATTGTGTCCACCTTTTATCAGGCTTTGATAGTCGTCTTGTTGAAACACGTGCCAACCATCATGCAGTAGAGCTGTGGCAATCACCTGGGCAGCCTTTTTTATGCCTAAGCCGGCTTTACCACCTATTAAGATGCTATAAACTATATTCATCTGTGCGTTTATCTATTCGCTGTCTGGTAATGCAGGTTGGTCTAACTGCTGAATAAAGTAATTCATGTCATACAGCATCTTGCCATTCAAATCGTTAAACAAGTTTTTTACATCCTGCTTCATGTCCAGTTCACTCGCCACATGTACTCCCAATTGGGCAAAATAGTCCTGGGCAGGATACTGCAACATACCTTTACGAAGCATGGGAATGGTGTAGCCAGGGTGCTGCTTCACAATGTGAGCCATCACGTAGCTAAGGTAGATACGCCAACCATCGGGGTGAGTAAATACATTTTTGGTCACAAAGTCATCCAGCTTGTCCCACTGCTTGGTAGCCGAGTAATAGCTTGTATAAAACTCGGTCATTTTTAGCTCGGTGTCAATAAACATACGTCCACGATTGGCATAGCTTATCGCTTTATCGTATTGTCCTTGTTCCACAAAGTATTTGGCAGCACGGACAAACCCAGAGCCGTAGTTCATTACCAGGCGCACCATATTGTCGTCCATGTGAACGCGTTTATCTGCAATTGAACGGTATTGATATACATTATCGATGTTATAGGTTAAACGGCTTATATCTAACTGATCTTCTCCGGGGATATGAACCACGCGAGAAACCATGCCTTCATTGCGCACATAATCATCGAAGTTTATAAAGCTTTCGCAGGTAACGGCAAAGTAAATGGGACGTTTGCCAAAGTTATCGTGAATAATCTGCATCACTGCCTGGTCAGAAACTCTGTAGAAGGGTTCATTGCGACGCCATTCGGCTGTGGTAGGGATAGCCATGCTAAACCCCATTTCCGGCCTTGCAGGTGGGCCTGGGATGTTCAGGCGTCCCGGTAATTCACTTATTCTCATGTTTTCCAGTTGATTATCGGGAATGTTAAACAAGATGCCTTCTTTGTCCCGTAGCTGACGTTNNACGGATGTACCAGGGAGTGTTTAGCAGTGATAGATTGGCTATTGACACGTCTTTTCTTATTCCCTTCAGGTATTTGTTCTTATAATCCATAGCTTGTTTCATTGCTTCCAGGCTTTCCTGGGTGGGATATACATCCTTAGCTGGATGAATGTATTCCTTAGCATGTGGATCGGCTACAGCTTGAGCATACCATAAGGGGAAGGTATCATTATCACCATTGGTGAAGATAATGGCATTCTCTTCCAAAGAATTAAGGAAGTTAAGACCATAATCCAGGGCTATGAATTCTTTTGAACGGTCGTGTACCTTGTATTGGGCAACGAAATTGTGTAATGGAACCAAGCTTAGTACGATTAGCAAGGCTATTCTGGGGCTGTTGTTTTTGAATATTGTTGTTAGGGCCAGACTGCCGATACCCAGCCACACAGCCCACATGTTATAGGCTACCACAAAGAAGTAGTCACGATCTCTAACCTCTGCATCAGAGAGGTTCATTACGAATACCATAACAACAGTGGTGATGATAATTACGCTAAGGAAGTATCTGAAGCTGTGTTTATTCATTCTAAACTGGTAAATAGCACCGGCTATACCCAGGAACCAAATGAATATATTGCCCATGCTTCTCAAAAACATTGCAGGCGTTGCCGATAGCTTTGCGAACATGCTTTCGGGGAACCATTGCATGTTAAAATAGCGAATAAAGTGGTAACCAAGTTGATCAGTAATAAAGTTGCCACGGCGAACCACGAAGCTTGTATTACCATATTGTTTACGCAGCACATAGTCTTGGAACATCTTCAAGGTGCTGGGGTGACCTTCGTTAATAAATGGCCTGTCTGCTGCACGAATCATCAGGTATAAATGGGATGATAGTCCCACCAGTACCAAACCAAAGCTTAAAAACCATACTCGTTTATCTATTACGTCTCTAAGTTCTAAATAGGTTATCAGCAGGGCTACAATGGCAAATCCCCACTTGTCGAAGTCGTCTATTGCCATGCCCTTGCCGATGGCACCAAATATGAAATACCCGGCAAAGAGAGCGAATGTATAGCCTATCACCTTGAGCCAGAAGTTATTGCCCTTTATGCCCTTTTGGAAAAGCGGATACACCACAATAAACAGCACTGCAGGGGCTACTTGTAATGCGGTTTGATGTACGCAGAAACCGAGGAAGAACAGGTAAACAATTAGCAGTAGTATATTCTGATGCGAGAAATCTTCAGACTTTTGCACCCAAACCATGGTTAGCCAAAGTATTAGATTTACAAAAAACACCAGCCCGGAATATACCTCAGCCTCAATGGCGTTCATCCAGAATGTGAATGCGAAGGCTGTATATACCGCAGCAATTGTACCGGCAAAGATAGCTTCCCAGGCTTTAATTTTAAACATGCTGGTAAGCGCAACAGTGAACAGGTAAGTAAACATCACTGCCAAAGCACTGGTTAATCCGGAGATGAAGGCTGCCAGTACGGCATGAGATATCAGCCCCCCAAAAAGGGACACAATAGCACGGCCAAACAGGATGTTAAACGGGTTGCCGGGAGGGTGAGGCACACCTAAGATGCTAATGCAGGTAGCATACTCACCGCTATCCCAAAATGACATGGTTCTTGCCTGGGTAAGCATATAAACTACTAATGTAACTGCAAACACGGCAAAGGCAATCATGCGGTTTACTTTTGGGGAGATTAGCACCTGCGGTTTAAGTAATTGGTCGTCAATCCTGGCTGTTGCCACCGGCTTCACGTATTCAAGATGTACGGTTTTGCTCTTTATCTGCTGGGCACGCTTTTGTCTGATATCTGTTTCGTTCACTTTTACTTGCTCCTTAGTCTTTCAGTCCGGCTTTGGCATAGCTGGCGATAATTTGTTTTTGTGCCATAAAGAAGAGAATCAGGATAGGCACAATGCTAAAAGTAGAAGCCGCCATCAGCAGCGTTGTTTGCGTGGATGCTTCCTGGTTAAAGTAGCTTAAGCCCACTTGCAACACTCTAAGCTCGGGACGGTTTGTCATCACCAAAGGCCACATAAAGCTATTCCAGCTTCCAATAAGTGAGAATATGGAGGCAGTGGCAATTATTGGTTTGGAAAGCGGTATCATTATTCTCCAAAGTATGCCAAAAGTGCCACATCCGTCTATTGCAGCAGCATCAAACAGCTCTTGGGGTAGAGACTTGAAGTGCTGTCTGAATAGGAAGATGGTAAAGATATTCACACACCAGGGCACTATCAATGCCTGATAGGTATCCAGCCAGTTTATCTTGTCCAACAGCACATAAGACGAGATAAGATATATCGGCTCGGGCACCATCATCATGCTTAAAAACAGGTAAAAGAAGAAGTCACGCCCGATAAATTCCATTCTGGCAAAGGCATAAGCAGCCAGCATAGACGTAATCAACACTCCAATCAGAGAGATAAAGCTTACATAGAGCGTATTGGCAAAATAAATGCCAAAGGGTACCTTCTTGAATGCCTTCAAAAAGTTTGCCCAGTGAAAGCTGGGGACTTTCTTTACCTTAGTAACCTGAGAGCGTGGTGCTTCCTTGTATTCCTCTACAATCTTGCCGTCTTTATCCAGCAAGTGCACAATGCTGATGTCACCCTTATCCATAACAAACAATACCTTTTGCTTAACGCTTCCGTCATCCCAAACGTGGTATTCTTCTTTTGGTATAAAGGTAGATTCATGCTTGTTGAATTCAGACTGGGTCATCAAAGCGGTAGAAATCATCCAGATAAAGGGGACAATCATTACTAATCCAAACACGCTTAACACTGTGTAGATTATACTCATTCTAAGTTTTTCGTTCACCACACACCTCCTAATAGTTCACATGTTTCTCCAGACGTTTCTGGAGAACAGTGAGGCCGAGTATCAGTATGAACAGCGCAAGTGCAACGGCACTGGCATAGCCCATGTCCATGGTGTCGAAGCCCTTTTCATAGATGTAATATACTATTAGCTTGGTGGTATTCAGCGGCCCGCCCTTATCGGTCATTAAATATATCTGGGCAAATGCCTGGAAGCTGACAATGGTGGTCATAATAAGCACATAAAACGTAGTGGGGGAGACCAGGGGCAGTGTAATACGGAAGAATTGCTTTAGTTTACTTGCTCCGTCTATCTCAGCTGCTTCGTAATACACTTTTGAGATATTTTGCAGACCGGCAAGGTAAATAATGGTGTTATACCCCAAGCCCTTCCAAACGGTCATGATAATAATGGCAAACAAGGCTTGTGACGGCCCGCCAGCCCATTTTGGCAAAGTGATGCCAAAACCCGAGAAGAAGATATCGAAGATGCCCCTTGCTTCCGACAGCCATTTCTGAGGCTCAATGCCAACCCAGCCGATCATGGTATTCATCAGTCCGGTTTGTTCATTAAACATAATCTTCCACACGATGGACACCGCAACCAACGAAGTAACAAAAGGCATGAAGTAAACCGTTCTGAACAGCCCTTTTAGCCTCTTTATCTGGTTTAGCATAACCGCAAATAGCAAAGAAAATACGATGCTTGCCGGAACCACGATTATCACCAGCCAAAAGGTGTTGGTCATAGATTGCCAAAATACTTCATCTTTTAGCATATTAGAATAATTCAATAGCCCTATNNATAGACCAATCGAAGAAGCTGATAACAAAGGACATAATGATGGGTATTAGCCTAAAGGCAAATAGCAGTGAGAACGCCGGAAGGATGTAGAGATACGGCGACGCTTTCCATTTAGTTTTCATAACTGACCCACTTTTTTATCTTCATTCTTAATGTTAGATTTGCGGTAATGACTATAGTCAATACCAAGCTGTTCACACTTTTTATACAGATTATCTCTGGTTAAGCCCGATACTTTGGCAGCCAGACTAAAATTACCTTCACATTGAGACAATAGCTGATGAAAATAGCGACGGGAGAATTCCTTCTTTGCTGCATTCCATGTCCCGCCACCATCATAGTATCCTGCCATATCGCTAAGCGCGGCATTACCCAATATGTTTTCCGGCAAATCATCGGGCTGAATAACCTTGTGGCCTGCCAGAATTACAGCATGCTCGATGGCGTTGCGAAGCTCGCGGATATTGCCTTTCCACTCATAATTTAACAAAATGGACAGCACTCCCGGAGATAGCTTTAGTTCGCTCTTCTTATACTTGGCACAGAATTCACTAGTAAACGCACTAGCCAATATCTTTATATCGTCCTTACGCTCGCGCAAGGGCGGGATATGCAGTTTAATTACGTTCAGGCGGTAGTATAGGTCTTCCCTAAACTGCCCGTTATCTACGCTTTCTTTTATATCTTTATTGGTAGCAGCGATAATCCTTACATCGGTATACAGGTCATGATCGCTGCCTACCTGTCTGAAGATACCTGATTCCAACACCTTTAGCAGCTTCACCTGAAAGGCAAGCGAGGTTTCGGTTATCTCGTCCAAAAACAAAGTTCCGCCATTTGCTTCCTGAAAATAACCCACCTTATCTCTAAAGGCATCGGTAAAAGCTCCGCGTTTATGACCAAAGAGCAAGCTCTCAAGCAGGGTTTCGGTTAAGCTACCGCAGTTAACCGCTACAAACTTCTTGTCTTTTCTAAGGCTATTGCAGTGGATAAGCTCGGCAAACACGCTTTTACCAACCCCGGTTTCCCCGGTTATAAGTGCCAGGGTATCAAGCTTGGCTATCTTCTTCACCTTTTGCAATAGTGCCTGAATAGCCAGCGAATTACCAATTATCAGATTAGTTTCTATATCCTTCTGTATCATGGCATTAAGTCGCTGATTCTCTGCTATCAGCCATTGGGTTTGTAGTATCTTCTCCACCTGAATGTTTATTAAATCCAGATTTCTAAATGGCTTCACCAAATACTCGCTTGCCCCCAGCTTCATAGCCGCCACAGCGGTTTCGATAGAGGCTTGGCCACTAATAGCTATTACTGCAGTATATGGATAATCACTGGCTATGGTTTGAATTAAGTCCAGCCCGTTCTCTCCGGGCAGCACCAAGTCCACTATGGCAATATGGTATCGGTTTATCTCCAAAAGCTGTCTGGCTTCCTGCAAACTGAGTGCAGTATCTATGGTATAGGCATCGCCAAGCTGTAAACAGAATAGCTCCAGGGTTTCCTGGCTATCGTCCACCACCAATATGCGGTGCGTTATTTTTTCACTCATACGATACGAACCTCCAGCGCTATATGTGTTCCGGTGTAAGCCGTGTTTATGCTAAGGAAATCAGGGCAGTTATCTTTACACTGCTGAATGGTGTTTATCAGCTTGCCCCCATCCGGGCAATAAAGTTCAATTATCAGGCTTGCATTTGTGTGCAGGCTAATCTTTGCCTGCATGTTGCCTTCATCGCTGCTGCCAACTATGCACAGCAAGGTTGCTTCCAGCCATTGACTTAGCTGCAAGGGCGAAACCGTGCAGCACACATCCTCCTGCGGTATCTCAGACTTCATAATAAGCTTATGTTTAATCATTAGATGATTATTTAGTAAGCTTAGTTCCGCGTTTAGCCACTCATTCAGATTTAGGCTTACGGGCTCTGCACTACGCATCTGAAGGGCTTCCCAGGTGCTGCTAAAGATATCATCTATGGCAATACCGGCTTTATAGATGCGTTCCAGATATACGTTCTCTCCCTGTTTCTGAAGCTGTTNNGTTGGGCATATCCTAATATCAGGTTTAGAGGTGTCCTGGCATTATGGATCATGCCTTCAAGTATAGAAATAGAGAAGTCCTTCATATCTTACCGTCTGTTCTGGTAGGCTTCCAATCCGCTACGGAAAATGTTCATGGCTTTTTGCAGGTCTTCTTTGCACAGGATATAAGCCAAGCGCAGTTCATTACGTCCCAGCCCCGGTGTGGCATAAAAACCTTCTGCAGGTGCTGCCATAATGGTTTCGTTGTTTATGTGATATTCGTTTAACAGCCAGATGATAAAGTCCTCAGCATCC
>DIMZ01000186.1:0-7150 GCA_002425825.1 Cloacimonetes bacterium UBA5553
CCACTTCTGTTCCAAAACCAGTTCAAAGGCTTTTACTCCGAATTGTGAGGCGAGAATACGGTCGAAGGCATTGGGTCTGCCACCGCGTTGCAAGTGTCCCAGAATGGTTTCTCTAATGTCGATGCTGCATCCGGCATCTTTCAGCTCCTGAGACAGCCTTAATCCCGCACCGCCCAGGCGTATCTTCAATGCGCCTGGTTCATCGTTTTCGCTATAGCTCATCTCTCCGGCAATGGGTACGGCTCCTTCGGCTATTACAATAATGGCAAAGCCTTTACCGTTGTCAATCCGCTTTTCAATTGCCTGCATTACCCTGGTAATATCGTAGGGAATCTCGGGGATAAGGCAAACCTCTGCACCACCGGCAATGGAGGCATGCAGGGCAATCCAGCCTGCATAACGCCCCATCACTTCCAGAATTAAGATGCGATGATGGCTGGCGGCAGTGGTAACCAGCTTGTCCACGGCATCGGTTGCCACGTCCACTGCGGTTTGGAAGCCAAAGGTGAAGTCGGTATCGGAGAGGTCGTTATCTATTGTTTTGGGAACCCCAATAATAGGACAACCCAGCTCAAAAAGCTGTTGGGAGATGCGTTGAGAGCCGTCTCCACCAATGTTTATTACGGCATCGATGTTCTGATAGCGCAGCCTGTCCATAAAGTCTTGCGAGCGGTCAACTGCTCCCCAGCTTCCATCGCTGTTTTTAACAGGCCAGGCAAAGGGGCCGCCTTTATTTGTAGTGCCGATAATGGTGCCGCCCTGAACGTGGATTCCGGCAACCTTTTCGGGAGTAAGCTCAATGATGTGCATGGGGTCACGCATAAGGCCATCAAAGGCATCGATGCTGCCCAAGATTTCCCAGTTATGCTCCAGTGATGCGCGCTTAACTATTGCTCTTATAACGGCATTCAGTCCCGGGCAATCGCCCCCGCCGGTAGCCACAAGCACTCTTTTCTTCATTTGTTGCTCCTTTGGCAGCTAAACTTTCTGCCCGCTATTTCTGTTTATCATAACAAGATAGCCGTTTAATTCCGTGAAGCCATGCTTATTATACAAATGCCTGGCTGCGGGATTGTCTTCGTGAACCTCTAGCTTTGCTTGATAACCCAGGCTATTAGCTATGCTAAGTGACTCTTGTAGCAATAGATTGCCAATGCCGGTGTTTTGCATGTTTGGCTGCACAGCCATGTGGTGAATATAAAGTCTGCGATAGTCATGCGTTAGCCATGCACTGCCGCATAGACTGCCATCTATGTGGCAACATAGGATGATGCCTCCATGCCGAAGTGAGTGACTAATGGCTTCAAAGCTGTCACTGCGGGCGGGATTGCTAATGCCGGTTTGGTTCCACAATTCCAGCAAGCTTTCATAAAGCTGGTTGCTAAGCTCTTGCACTCTGCTAATCTGCATAATTGGCTTAGTAAGCTCTGCTACGGAACATCTCTGCGTGACGCATGAAGCGGAACACGGTGTCGAAAGATAACATAAATAGCACCGATTCATCTTTATCTACCATCATCAGATAGTTATCGTCGCTATTCTTGGCAAAACTTAGCTCTTGGGTGCGGTTGTTGGTCAATTGCAGAGTTACCACGCAGTCGGGAGTTTTGAACCTATCCAGATAGCTCTTGTCGCCCCCGTCCACAAATACGTATGTATTCAGGTTTGCCAGCGCATTCACCACTTTCATTATCCCCAGATTGTTATCTGGAATCTTAAATTCTTCGCGAGAGTCTTTGTAAAACCAGTCATATTGAACGCGGGTTAGGCTAAAACTGCGCTTACCGTGAGTAATATCTATCCTCAGCAAGTCTTCTTCGTTATGGTTCACAACGTTTGGTGAGCGCCAGTTAGGCAGATCGGCTTTAAAGATGTTTACCACCTTGGCCTTTATCTGATATACTTTGTCGCTGCCTTCATATCGGAAATAGTCATAGGGATTGCCTAGATTGCTGAACATGGTTTTAATGCGCTTGCTGCCGCTTTCATTGCTTATGTATATATGCAGGGCTTCGCTATCTTGCAGCTTATATCGCTTAACTGCATCGGCACCCTCACCCATGGCAGTTTTAGGATGCTTTGCGCTAAGCACAGTGCTAAATAGAAGCTTCATGCGCTCGTCATCAGCCCGCCAGGTAACCGGTTCCACTAATGTCCAGACATCCTTAATTTTCTTGAATTTTAAGCTTGTCTCACCTTCTTTTATCTCGATGTTCATAATGGCAAGCGAGTCCAGGTCATAGATGCGAGTTTGCTTTTCGTCTGGCCGTTTTAGCCTTAATACCATGTATAATACCGACAGAATCACCAGTAGTGCCAATAGCAATAGTTTATGCTTCTTCAATTTCCTCTCCCAGAATATGCTTGCGGCGAAGTGCAATAAATCCGCCTATTATTATCAGGATTAGCGACGGCAATACCGTGCTTACCAGCTTTATTCCGGTTTTTATGCGTTTCTCTATGCGCACGGGGTCGCCCCATATTATGTCATTTTTGTGCATGTAGTAGGCTATGTCCATAATGCTGCGTTGAAGGTGGCGGGAGCGAATGGAGATCATCGAGTCGCGCTCCAACAGCCAATCTACAGCGTTTAAAACTATATAGTTGCGATCGGCATAGATGCTCTTGTCGGAATCTATCACTAAGTCTCTATCGCCAAACACAACTAACTTATAATCATCTGTTTCGCTCTTGTGATCCGGGGCATGAAGTTCGGGACGGTTGCTAAAATAACTCTCCGCTCTGCCCTCAGCAATTGCGCCCAGCACAATAGGCGGTAAGCTGAATGTTTTGGGGTCTGGATTTTGGAACAAGGATTGTTCCAGACGAAACTCAGGTGCCATCACCAAGCCACTGCTGTTTGATGTTTGCAAGATGCTCATAAACTTTTGTCCGGGTGTGTTCGTGAATTCCAAACCGTTTGACAGATACATTACTATGTCTGCCAGATTTCTCGTTATCGGATGCTGTGAGCCGCGTAAAACTGGATAGATAGGGAAAGGCATGGTGGTGTCCACTCCCATGCCGCGCAAGTCACAGAAGATGTCCATGGCAATATTCTTGTCTATCCGCACTCCGAAATGCTCTAGAAACATAAAGAAATTGGAGTTTATGGCATACAGATTTGTTCCATCGGTGCTAACTCTGTCTTGCAGGAATACCGGTCTGCCACCCTTCATTATATACTGATCCAAGTGGTAAAGTTGCTGGTCGGACAGGTCACCCAATACGCCGGTAAAGACCATGGCAGGGGTTTGTTTGGGGGGGCTGAGCAAGTCTGTTTCCACAATCTTAAAGTTTGTAGCCAGGGCTTCATCAAAGCCTGTGGTGGGCAATTCCACCATCATCGAATCGCGAAACACCGATATTTCCGGCAGGGTGTATTGTGACAGCTTCTGAATCTTTTGGGTTAGCTCATATTCCAGTTTAGCTTCCATCTGGGGCAATAGATTCATCGAGTCGAATTTACCCTGGTATTCAAACACAAGCCCGAATATCACTTCCTTGCTGGTGGTTTTATCGTTCTCATAAATACGGAAGTACATACTGTTCAGCCCATTCTCTTGAGCCTGATAGCGCAATTCATCCATGCTTAGCCCACGAATGAATTCGTAGTGGAACTTGCCTCTGCTGGCTATTTGATACTCGGCAAGCAAGTCCTTCATATACCTGTCCATGGTGTTTAATTCCGCCGGCAATTCCTCGCTGGCAAACACTTTTATCACCATGTTATCTTTCAGGCTTCGCACGGCATGCTTGCTTACCTTGCTAAGCGAATAAGCTTTATTGGCAGAGAAATCTACCCGCAGTTTCAAATACGAAGCCACCATAAGCAGCATTCCGATGATGGCGAGCTTTATTAGCAGGGTAGTAAGGATGGATCTGGTTTTCACTTGTCTCTTCTTCATCGTTTAACGCTCCTGCATCATATTGCGCGATTGCAGGTTAAACTCCGCCAGCAGAGCAAAGATAATCGTTACAGCCAGAAAGAACAGGATGTCACGCGTGTCTATTACGCCCTTGAGAAAGCTGTTTAGATGCGAGCTGAAGCTTAGGTACTGGAAGGGACGGAGCACCGCGATGGGAATTAGAGGCAATACAAACTTCATTACATAGAAGGCAGATGAGATTACCAAAGCCAGCACGAAAGCCAGTATCTGGTTGCTTGGCAGGCTGGAAGCAAATACGCCAATCGAGATATATGCCGTTCCCACCAGTATTAGTCCGAGATATCCACATATAACTGCGCCATAGTCTATCCCCTCGCCAAATATGGCGATGATAGCAAGGAACACTAAGGTTAGAGACACTAGTGTTTTTAGCTGCATTAGGCAAGCCAGAATTTTGCCCCATATAATTGACGAGAGACGAATTGGCAGCGTGGAAATTAACTCCAGGGTTCCGCTTTGCCGCTCTTTGGCAATACTGCCCATGGTGATGGCTGGTATGTAGAACAAAAAGATGATGTGCATAATCTCAAATAGTGACCTAAGCTCAGCCAAGCCAATTTTGAACACCAGATTTGAGAAAGACACACCGCTTATTACCAGAAACAGAGTTAGCACAATGTAGGTAGCAACAGACCTCATGGCAAGCTGATACTCGTTTTTTGCTATTATCCATATTGCTTTCATGCTTCTTCCCTGCTTATCTCATCTTCATTGTCGGTTGCCGGGCTGTTTACTGCTCCCGTATCACCGGTTAGTTCGTGGAATATCTGTTCCAAAGTCTGCTTCTCGGTTCGCATTTCTAATATCAGCCAGCCTTTATCGCTAATGTAGCGTGCTAAGTCCTGGCGTAGGCTGCTATCGGAAGGCATGCTCACCCTTAGCTTGCAACGCTTGTTATCGTTGCCAATAATGCTAAGTTCCACAGCCGGATACTCGCCGCAAAAGCCGACAAAGTCTATGTTTGTACCTTCAACCTCTACATAAAGCATGTCACTGGTATTCAGGTAGCTTCCGAGCTTATCTTTGCTGTCGTCCACAATTATCTTGCCTTTGTTTATTATAACCACGCGGTCGCAAAGGGCTTGCACTTCCTGCATTATGTGGCTGGAGAGGATAACCATCTTTTCCTGTCCCAGTTGGCGGATAAGTTCCCTAATCTCTATTATCTGATTGGGGTCGAGACCGGAGGTAGGTTCGTCTAAAATAAGGATTCGTGGATCGTGTAAAATTGCCAATGCCAGCCCGGTTCTTTGCCTATAGCCCTTGGAAAGCGTGCCAATACGCTGCCGGATTACTTCTCCAAGGCCACAGTTTTGAATCACAAAGGCGCGGCGTTGCTTGAACGCCTGCTTATTTATGTCCCTCAAAGCCGCAAAGTATGCAAGGGCTTCATCAACCGTCATCTCGTCATACAGGGGGTTATGTTCCGGCAAATATCCTATCTGTCTGCTATAAACCAGAGGATCGTCAAATATGTTCTTGCCATCCAGCTCTATACTGCCGGAGCTTGGCTGTAGATAGCCCACCAACATTCTAAGGGTAGTGGTTTTTCCGGCTCCGTTTGGCCCCAGGAAACCAACTATCTCTTTATCGCGAATGCTGAAGCTAATCTCGTCCACAGCCTTCAGACTGCCGAAGCTGCGGCTTAGATTGTTTATTTTTATCATGTTCCTCTCATCACATCATCATGCCAAAGTTCGGTTTCCCGCTTGGCTCGTTCAGTAATATCCTGTCCTTTTCTTTTAGTCCTTCTATCACTTCTACCTGTTGCAGGTTGTTTGCTCCCAGCTTTACAGGGGTTGCCACACCGGTGGGAGCAATTTTTGCGCCTTTCTTGGCTTTCGTATTCACTGCGGTGGCGGTGCTGTCTTTCACCAGATATACAATATCCTGGTTTTGGTCGTTGCTAAACACTGCACGAATGGGGATTACCAAAACGTCCTTGCGAGATTCTCCCATGATGCTTACGTTGGCGGTCATGCCAGGTTTTGCTGTTTTACCCTCGGCATTTATGCTAATCTCCACTGGGAACACCTTGGCGTTATTAACGCTGCTTGCCTGCGGGGCAATCTTGATAATCCTGCCCTTAAACTGCTGATATGGTATTGCATCCAACGTTATCTCGGCTTCTTGTCCGGTGTGAAACTTGGCGATATCCACTTCGTTTATGTTGCTTTTTACTATCATGTTGCTCAAATCGGCTATTTTCATAATAACCGTTCCTTCGCCATAGCTGCTGATGCTGGACTGAACCATCTCGCCTTCGTTTATATTGCGCTGTATAACCACTCCACTGGATGTGGCATACACATGTGTAACCTTGCCGGGAACATCCAGATCGCTAATCATTTCATATTGGCGTGTGGCCTGGGCAAACTCAATCTGAGCCGTTTGCAGCGCGTCACTTGCTTTGTTATACTCATCCTGAGAGATATATTTTTTTTGCAGCAGCAGTGCTTTGTCGTTCAGGTCTTTCTTGGCATTGCTAAGCTGCATCTCTGCTCTTTGTAGCTGGGCTTTGGTGTTAAACAGAGTATTTGCCTGATTATAGTCCGGCTCAATATCGGCAATAATCTGACCCGCCTTAACATAATCGTTTTCATCGGCATAAAACTTTACTATTTTACCGCTTACCTTAGACTTTAGTGACACCACTGTCTGGGGCTGAACCTCTCCGCTAATATCCGTTTTGGAGCTTATTTCTCCTCTGGTTACTATTACGGTTTCAGAGCCCGTATCAGGCATAACAGCAGCAGACTTCTTCTTCCCGCAGCTCTTTATCGCCACTCCTAAGATGATGAGTAGCAACAGAATCCCTAAGATAATTCTCCATTTCTTGCGCATAACACCTCGATGCTTGTAGCTGATAATAGTTCAATCCATAGCATTTGGGGTGGGAGTTTATGTCAATAAAAAACGCTTATTGCTCTGTTCCTCAGCAGTTTTGCCCATCCGAAGCAGGTAATCATGGATGTATCAGTAGCTTTTCCTGCGGCAATATGAGCTTGATAAGTAAGCACATATCAACGAATAGAGTGGTATACTTATACTTGCTACTGTCTTTTTGCTTGACTTCAAAGAGCCTCTTGCTGAACTTTGTTTACTATGAGATTTATAAAGATTCTTGGTATCGAATACACATTCTGGCTTTACGTAATAGCTTGCATTAGCTGGTTTTGCTTACGTCTTTGGGATATAAG
>DIMZ01000186.1:7176-11137 GCA_002425825.1 Cloacimonetes bacterium UBA5553
AGCTGTGCCAATGCTGTTCGCCGCACTACTTATGCGGGTAAAAGGCAATCTCGGCACAAAGGTTGTAGCTCCTACCGACAGTGGAAAACTATGGAAATATGAGCTTAGTATTGGCATTTTGGTTAGCTTGGTGATGGCATGGGTGATTGTGGAAGTAAAGCCCGTGGCGTTCTTTACCCAGGCGGCAAATACAGGCTCTATCCTTAGCGGTATCTTCAATCCCAATCCCCAGGAACTGGTTCCCATGCTGGCAGCTTTGATGGAAACCATTTATCTGGCATTATTGGCTACCGTGTTTGCCATTCCTTTTGCCTTTGTCCTATCCTTTTTTGCAGCTAAAAACCTGATGTTTGGCTCTATCTCGGGCAAGGCTGTGTATGTATTTATCCGCACTATCTCCACCATCTTCCGCAGCATAGAAGCCATTGTGTGGGCTATTATCTTCTGCGTTTGGGTGGGCATTGGTCCCTTTGCCGGCATGCTGGCATTGTGGATTCATTCCATCGCCTCGTTGATAAAGCTGTATAGCGAACAAATTGAAAACATCGATCCCGGCCCTGTAGAAGCAATAAAAGCCACAGGCGCATCCACCCTGCAAGTATGGCGTTATGCAGTAGCACCGCAGATACTTGCCCCTTATCTTGCCTTCACTATCTACCGCTGGGACATAAACGTGCGCATGGCTACCATCGTGGGCTTTGTGGGCGGTGGTGGCATAGGCCTGGCCTTGTATCAGCAGCAACAAATGCTTGCCTGGCGCAATGTGGGGCTTATTATGTGGTTAATAGCCCTGGTGGTGTGGATTATGGATATGTTCAGTGGCTATATCCGCACCAGATTGATAACAAATTAGAGGATGATAATGACTAACTATAACCCTGTAGAAATACTACTAAAGAAACGGGATGGTATAACGCTTAGTCCGGAGGAGATATCCGCCTTTGTAAATGGCTATCTGGATGGTAGCATTGCCGAATATCAAATGAGCGCACTGCTAATGGCAAGCTATTTTCAGGGCCTGGCAAAGGACGAGATTGCCGCGCTAACCAAATGCTACATAGACTCCGGCAAAAGCATTGAGTTCGATGCCAAACTGCCTGTAGCGGACAAGCATTCCACCGGCGGTGTGGGCGACAAGATTAGCCTGATGCTGGCTCCCATTGCCGCAGCCTTGGGGCTGTATGTGCCTATGATCTCCGGCAGAGGNNNTGGACAAGCTGGAATCCATTCCCGGCTTCACCACCGGCTATAGCATGGAAAATTTTAAGGCTATGGTGCTAAAGCACGGATATGCCCTGGTTGGGCAGTCGCAAGAGCTTGTTCCCGCAGATAAGCGCATCTATGCCCTGCGTGACGTTACCGCCACGGTAGAAAGCCCGGGCCTGATAACCGCCAGCATTATGAGCAAAAAGATTGCCGAAGGTGCCAAACATCTGGTAATTGACCTCAAAATTGGCAGCGGTGCCTTTATGCCCAATCTGCGCCGTGCCAAAGAACTGGCAGAGCATCTGATGTTTACCGGCAAAAGCTTTGGACAAAAAGTCTGCGTAGTGTTTTCGAACATGAATTCACCGCTGGGTAATGCCGTGGGCAACTCTCTGGAAATGATAGAGGCAATTGAATACCTGAAGGGCAATTACCTGCCCGACACCTATGAGCTTACCACCGCTCTAACCGCGCAAATGCTTATCAGCGCAGAGCTTGCTAACGACTTTTATCATGCAAAAACCATGATTGACTCCGTGGTCGCCAGTGGAGAAGCATTGGAGAAGTTCCGCGAGNNAATGTTATAAACGATTATTCACTGTTTGCGCAAGCCGGGGCGAAAGTGCCCATCTTTACCGCTTCAGGCGGATATGTGCACGCCATAGACAGCCGGGCTATCGGCTATGCTCTGGTTCGCATCAAAGCAGGACGCATGAAGGTTTCGGACACTATAGACTACGCTGCCGGAGCGCTGCTATATCCGAAGATCGGCGACCAGGTGAATAAAGGCGATAAAATCGGAGAGGTTCATGCTGCCACCGCTGCACAGGCAGAGGAAGTAGCAGCCATGATACTAAACGCGTATAAGATAAGCGAAATACCCAAAGCTAAGGAAGACTTGATATTAGAAATAGCAACATAGCGAGGCATTAGCATGGAAACCATCAGCGAACACCATCTGTTTCTCTTCTTAATCCAATTCGCCCTGCTGCTTGGTGCATGCAAAATAGTAGGCGACTTTCTGGAAAAGATAAAGCAGCCTACTATAACCGGTGACATACTGGTGGGCTTGCTGTTGGGGCCAGCTATCTTTGGACGCTATGCGCCTGAGTGGCAAAGCTTTCTGTTTCCTGCCGACAAGGTACAATGGGCAATGCTGGGCACAATTGCCTGGTTTGGAAACCTGTTCCTGCTAATGGAAACTGGACTGGAGATAAACTTCTCCAAGGTATGGAAACAGCGCGGGGAAGCCTTAAAACTCTGTTTTGCAGATTTAATAATCCCCATTGTGCTATGCTTCCTGCCCTTCTATTTGCTGCCGGATTACTACTTGGTAGACCCCTCACAGAGGTTCCTGTTTGCCTTGTTCATAGCGTCTATTATGACCATTAGCGCATTGTCGGTTGCCATCCGCGGTTTGCAAGACCTGGGCATACTAAAGACTGATATGGGCTTTTTGATAGTTTCTGCGTTAACCCTGAACGATATCTTTGGCTGGGTGATGTTCACCATCATCTTGGGTATATTCGCACATCAGGGCGTAGAAATTGGCTACATATTGCGGCTTATCGCCATGACTTTGGCTTTCACTTTTATTAGCCTTACGCTGCTTAAAAGGGTGGTGGATAAAGCAGTAAGCCTTATTCACACCAAAATAGGACATGAAACGGGATATAAAACAACTTTCATCGTTATTCTGGGCATGTTGATGGGGGCTATCACGCTGTACATTGGCATCCATTCACTATTTGGCTTCTTTATTGCCGGCATTCTGGTGGGTGAAGCCAAGCATATATCCGAAAAAGACAGACAAACCATTCACCGCATGGTGTATTCCATCTTTGTGCCTATCTTCTTTGCCAAGATTGGTTTGCAGATAGATATATTAGCCAATCTGGATATCTTCCTGGTAAGCCTGATCACTATTCTGGGAGTGGCTACCCGCTATTTTGGGGCTTATATAGGGGCAATTTGGGCGAAGCAAAGAAAAGCAAATAGAGCCAGCATCGCTATCTCGCATACAGCGGGAGGAGATATGCATATCGTGGTTGCCATGCTTGCTTTTTCGGCAAATCTGATTACCGAAAGGGTGTTTGTAAGCGTTATAGCGGCATCTATCTTATCTACCATCATCTTTGGCCCCTGGTTGTCTCTCACTATGCGTAAACTGCGCAAGGATATGCTGGCATTGCTGTTCAATAAGCAGGACATCATTTTCGATATCCGCTCCAAAACCAAGGATGAATTGCTAAAAAGCCTTATCGCCACTGCTGCGCCACGTATTGGATTTAAGGAAAGCATATTAAGAACAGAAGTATTTGCCCGCGAAGAACAGATGAGCACCGCCGTGGGACGAGGAGTAGCCTTTCCCCACGCGCATCTGGACGGCCTGGATAACACCAAACTATTCGTGGTGAAACCTGCTAAAGAAATTGATTGGGATAGCCCGGACGGAGGAAGCGTGAAGCTCGTGTTTTTAATCCTTAGTCCATCGGAAACCCCGGAAGCTCAGCTAAAACTTATGCAAGCCTTATCGGCTACTGTGCGCAATCCTAAACACTTGGAATTCTTACTATCTACCGATGATGCAGGCAAGATATACCGAATGCTGAAAGCTCAGATTGCCGAGTGTGAAAATTGCCTTATTCCCGGCACTGCATAATTTTCTGATTGACAGTTTTAGCACTATTTAAGACTTTGCTCTCACTAAGTGTTCCGAAATAGCTCAGCGGTAGAGCGGGTGGCTGTTAACCAC
>DIMZ01000082.1:0-10041 GCA_002425825.1 Cloacimonetes bacterium UBA5553
ATGAATCTGACCTCATCATTTTTATGGTGGATGCACAAACTGGTACCACAGACCTGGACAAAGAGATTGCGCGCATCTTGTATCCGCATAGGGATAAGGTGATGCTGGTGGCAAATAAGGCGGATAGCGAGAAGTATGAATGGGAGCTTTATGACTTTTTGGAGCTTGGCTTTCATGATGCTTTTCCCATTTCTCCTTCGCATGGCAGAAACACGGGCAACTTTCTGGACGAACTTCTGTCTCTAATGCCCGACACTATGGAAGCTTATGCCGATGAGGTTAAGCCAGCCATAACCCGGATAGCGGTGGTGGGAAAGCCCAATGTGGGCAAGTCCAGCATCGTGAATCTGCTATTGGGCGATGAGAAACAGATTGTAACCGATATCCCTGGCACCACTCGGGATGCCATAGACTCTCCCTTCCGCTATCATGGAAAAGAATAAGTATTGGTGGATACCGCCGGACTACGGCGTAAAACCAAGGTGAACTATGGCGTAGAATACTTTTCGTCTATGCGAACCATTGAAGCCGTGGACAGGTGCGACATTGTGGTTTTGGTGCTTGCGGCAGACGAAGAGCTTAGCACTCAGGACATAAAGATAGCCAGCTATGCCAAGCGTAAGATGAAAGAGATAATGGTGGTTTATAACAAATGGGACTTGGTGGATAAAAGCACGGGCACCACAATGGAATTTATAAAAGAGCTGCATTATCAAATGCCTTTTTTGCAGTTTGCCCCAGTGCAATTTATCTCTGCCAAAACCAGCCAGCGGATTCATAAGATTATGGAGACCATTGTTCAGATAGAGGAAGAGAGCGAGAAGCGCATTTCTACTTCTGAGTTAAACCGCTTTATGGAAACTGTGGTGGAGCACCGTCCCCCTACGCACCCCACTGGCAGACATGTGCGCATTTTTTACATAACTCAGGCAGCGGTGAAGCCGCCCACCTTCATCTTTTTTTGCAATACTCCCGCGCTGATAACCGAGAATTATAGACGCTTTATCCACAATCAGATAAGAGAGATGTTCAAGTTCGAAGGGGTTAGCATAAAGCTAATCTTTAAGGGACGCAAGAAAGGCGAAGAGGATAATGAGCATCAGGAAGGTAATAACGATGGTAAGCTGAAGCGAAATGACAGCAAACAAACCAGAAGCAGAAGCTTTGGCACGGTAGATAATAGGAAAGGCCGTTCAAAGCTATATAAATCCGGCAGTGAGGAAAACGAAGATGAATAATCTGCTAGCTGTAGCACTACCCATTTTTGCTTATCTACTCGGCAGCATTCCGGTGGGATGGATTGTCGGCAAGGTGTTTTATCACAAAGATATCCGCAAAGATGGCAGCGGAAACGTTGGCGCAACCAATGCCCTAAGGCTATTTGGCACTGCCACGGGTATAGTGGTATTGCTGCTGGATGCTGCCAAGGGTTTTATTGCCACATTTCTGGCGGTAAAGCTATTACCAGCCGGTAGCCCGATAATGGCGCTGTGTGCCTTGTTGGTTATCCTGGGGCACGTTTTCCCCTTGCATCTTGGCTTCAAAGGTGGAAAAGGCGTGGCAACAGCCGCTGGAGCTTTTTTGGGAGTGGCACCCGCGAGTTTGGGGCTTGGCTTGGTAGCATTTATAATTGTAACCTGGCTAAGCCGTTATGTATCTTTGGGCAGCATAGTGGCAGCATTGGTATTTCTGGTGCACAGTCTTTGGCAGATTAGCCGGGCTGAAGCGGCAGATTACGCTTCTTTAGTTCTTATCAGCTTTGTGGTGCTAATGATAATAATAAAGCATCGCGGAAATATGCTACGCCTCATTCAGGGGACAGAGAATAAGATAGTATTTACCAAAAAGGGTAAGAGATAATGTGCGGAATAATAGGAGTATTTGGTAGCAAGGATGCTGCTCACATGGCAGCTTTGGGATTGTTTGCCGAACAGCATCGGGGACAGGAAAGCTGCGGAATGGCGGTAAGCGATGGATCAGTTATCCGTTTGCGCAAAAAGATGGGCCTGGTGAAAGAAGTGTTTAACGATGAACGCTTAGCGGATATGCAGGGCAACATAGCCATAGGGCATGTGCGTTATCCCACCAAAGGCAGTGCAACCGAGTTTAACACACAGCCTCATTTGGTGGAAACCCTTGCTGGGCCTACCTATGCTCTGGCTTCCAATGGTGATTTGGTAAATTACAGCCAGTTACGTGCCAGGCTGGAAGCTGAAAAGGTTTACTTTAAGAGCGATAATGATGGTGAACTGCTGGTAAAGTACCTTGCCTATCGCATACTACGTCATGGAGATGAGATTAGCGAAGCTATCCGCAACCTGATGCGGGACGTAAAGGGCGCATATTCCTGCGTGCTGTGCACCAGAACAGAGCTTTATATGTTTCGTGATCCGCATAGTATTCGTCCCATGGTTTGGGGTATTGCTCCCAGTGGAGCGGTTATAGTAGCTTCCGAAAGCTGTGCTTTGGATACCCTGGATGTGGGAAATAGAAAAGAAGTTCCGCCCGCAGGCATTATTCGAGTTAGTACAGGAAATGGCGATAGTAAGGCTATGCCTGAGATATTAATTATAGAGAATGATCCCAATCTATATCGGCAGTGTAAATCGGAAAAGCATTGCATCTTTGAACACATCTATTTTAGCCGGCCGGATAGCTGCCATTTTGGTGAGGATGTATATCGAGTTCGAGAAAACATCGGTGCTGCATTGGCGAAGCAGGATCAAGACCTTAGTCCGGATATAATAGTTCCCGTTCCAGACTAGAGTAATTTTATCGGCTCGGGCTATGCCAATGCCTGTAATGTGCCCTTGTCCCTTGGCCTCATTCGTAATCACTATATAGGTAGAACCTTTATCAAGCCGGAGCAAACCATTCGCGATGAAAGTGTGCGGCAGAAGTTTAACGTGCTGCCAAACTTCTTCTCAGGCAAAAAGATTGTACTGATAGACGACAGCATTGTACGCGGAACCACCATCGGCAAGATTGTAAGGCTGATTAAGGATGCCGGAGCTGCTGAAATCCATCTGCGAATAGGCAGTCCTCAGGTAAAGCACTCATGCTATTACGGCATCGATACACCCGATGCCAAAGAACTGGTGGCAAACTGCCGCAGTTTGGATGAGATACGAGAGATTAGCGGTGTAGATAGCTTGAAGCACTTGCCCATAAGCGATTTGAAGACTTGCGTACAAGAGCCCGAAAACTATTGCTATGCCTGCTTTAATGGCGATTATCCTTTGGGGGTGCCAGGTGAATAGATTAACTGCGGATAAGCTGCAAGACATACTGGCAGACTTTGGCAAACGCCGGGTGATTGTAATTGGCGACATAATGCTGGACGAATACCTTTGGGGTAAGGTGCAGCGCATATCTCCCGAAGCTCCCGTTCCGGTGATTGAGCTAAACCACGAAGAATATAGACTGGGTGGAGCTGCCAACGTGGCATTGAATCTGGCTGCATTGGGCGCAAAGGTTGAGCTTATCGGAGTTTATGGACAGGATAGTAATGCTGGCACCATCAATGGCCTTTTAGGGCAACATGGCATATCAATAAATGGCCTGTTTGTAGATAAATCCCGTCCCACTACCCTCAAAACTCGCATCGGTGCGGTTAGCCAGCAGATTGTGCGCTTGGACAGGGAAGATACCTCGGATATCGGCGTTGAGATTAGAGACGATATTGCCGCCTATCTGGAAGAGCTGATGCCAGAATGCGACGCCATGATAATAGAAGATTATGATAAGGGACTGCTGTGCCGTGAGCTGATAGAGAAAGCTATCGGCCTGGCTGCGCAGCACAACGTGCCTGTGGCGGTTGATCCCAAACAAAAGCACTTCGATATGTATAGAAATGTGGATGTGTTTAAGCCAAACTATGCGGAATTGCAAGCTTATCTGGGTAAGAATTACAGCGACAAAGACGGCTTTTTGGCTGCTGCGAGTGAATTGCGACAAGACATAAACTGCAAGCATCTGGTGGTTACCTGGGGTAGCAAGGGAATGTATGTATTCAGCGAAGATGCTCAGCCTCAGCACTTTCCCAGCTTTGCGCGTGAGGTGTTCGATGTATCTGGTGCTGGAGACACGGTTATCAGTGCCTTGTGTTTAGCTTACTTAAAAGAACAGGACGTGTTTACAGCCGCGTTGGTGGCAAATCATGCGGCGGCGGTAGTGGTTGCCAAACATGGCACGGCAAGCGTTAATACTCTGGAGATAATGGACAGCTTTTATGAGCAAAGTAATAGAGCGTAGCAAGATTGCCGCATTAATCGATGCACTTCAGGCAAGTGGTAAGCGCATTGTATTCACCAATGGTTGCTTCGACATTCTTCATGCAGGACACGTGCTCTACCTGCAAAGTGCAAAGGCACTGGGAGACGTGTTGGTGCTTGGCTTGAACAGCGATGCATCGGTGGCAAGGCTAAAGGGGCCTCAGCGCCCCATCGTAAATCAGGAAGAGCGATGCATAGTGATTGCCGGACTGGAAGCGGTTGATTATGTGTGCTTGTTTGACGAAGACACACCTCTAAATCTCATAATGGATATCAAGCCCGATGTGCTGGTAAAAGGCGGAGACTGGCAGATTAGCCAGATTGTTGGTGCCGATTTTGTACTAAGCAGAGGTGGCGAGGTGCGAAGCCTGGAATTTAAGCCCGGTATATCCAGCAGCCTAATCATCGAGCGCATTGTACAAAGGACAAACAGTGACTGAAGAGATTATTGAAGACAGTGGCATAGTAAAAGAAGTCCGCAACAACTCGGTAGTAGTAGAGATTGAGCGGGGTGGCGGGTGCAAGAGCTGCAGCATGCATGGCTTTTGTATGAAGAATGTAACATCAGAAATCCAGATTCAAACCGATTTACCACTTGAACCGGGAGACAAGGTGCAGCTAGACATATCTGCCGTTGGCAGAGTGTGGGCATCACTGTTAATCTTTGGCTTACCCTTGGCAATGCTATTTATGGGATTTCTTGTTGCCAATATATGGCTTAGCGAACTGATATCAATACTGCTTGGCTTTACCTGTATGGGGCTGGGCTTTGTTATTGTTCGGTGCCTGGACGGCGGTTTTGCCAAGAAACTAAACATCCGTATCGCGAGGAAGATATGAAGATAAGATTAAATGAAATGGTTTTCTATGGTTATCATGGGGTTCATGCCGAAGAGCGTAAGCTTGGGCAGAGGTTTATTGTTAGTATCACCTTGCATACAGATAGCGAAAGGGATAATGAGATTAAGAACCTGGAAGACACAGTGGACTATACCAANNAGTGCCAATACCATCGCAGATAAACTGCTGGAAGACTTTCCTTTGGTTCAGCGGTTAAAGATATGCATCCAAAAGCCATCGGTGCCGATTCAGGGAAGCTTGCGATCGGTGGAAGTGGAGCTAAGCCGCAAACGCTAATGATATACCATCTTTGCTTGGGAGCCAATCTGGATAAGCCTGAAGAACAGATTAGGAGGGCTATACAGGCTATCGCTGATTTGGAAGACGTGGAGGTGCTACGCTCATCCTCGCTAATAATTAGCAAGCCATACGGCAAGCATGATCAGCCCGATTTTCGCAATCAGGTTTTGGAGGTTAGTAGCAACCTATCTCCTCAGCAACTATTAGCTAAGCTACTAAGTATTGAGCATAACCTGGGAAGAATTCGGCATGAGAAATGGGGCGCCAGGCTGATTGATATAGACATTCTATTGGCAGAGGATAATGTGCTAAACATCTGTGATGCCAGCCCAATGCCAGACTTACCAAATGTTACCCTGCCGCACCCGGACTTTCATAACAGGCTGTTTGCACTTCAGCTATTAAACGAGCTTATCCCCGAGGTTAATCACCCCGTTATGCATAAAACCATAAATGAATTATACTTTCTGTTAAGAAACAGTGGAGGAAAACCATGAACAATCTTGCAGCGATTATCCTTGCTGCCGGAAAAGGTACGCGAATGAAGTCTGAGCGTGCCAAAGTTACTTTTCCCATCGCCGACAAACCAATGGTTCAGCGAGTGGTGGATACAGCCCTTAGCATGCAATGCAATAGGATTTGCGTGGTGGTGGGCTATTTGAAAGCAACCGTTATCTCTTGTTTAGAAGAAGATGAGCGCATTGAGTTTGTAGAGCAAACCGAACAGCTTGGTACGGGACATGCAGTGTCTATTACCGAATCCTTGTTCAAAGACAGGGATCAAGACATCCTGATCCTTTGTGGCGATGTGCCTCTGCTCACACCCCAAACGGTTAATCGGATATATCAGGAACATGTAAGCAGCAAAGCCTCATGCACGGTTCTAACCGCTTATCTGGATGACCCGGGTAAGTATGGACGGATGCTTCGCGATGACGAGGGCAAGCTGTGTGGCATTATAGAATACAAAGATGCCAGTGACGATCAACGTAAGATAAAAGAATGGAACACTGGTATTTATTGCTTCAAGGCAGGCGACATGTTCGATGCACTGCGTAATACATCAAACAACAACCAGCAGAGCGAATTCTATCTTACAGATACGGTTGAGATACTCTACAAAGCCGGTAAGACGGTATCTTCGGTAGTTCTGGAAGACCTGATGGAAGTTTCGGGAGTAAATTCGCAAGAGCAGCTTGCTGAGTTGGAAGACATATATGTGGATAAAATCAGAAAGAAGTGGTTGAACAGCGGAGTGGTTATCCATAATCCCAATACTGTGTTTATAAGTGATGATGCCATCATCGAGGCTGATGTGGAGATTCATCAGGGTACAGTGATAAAGGGTAAATGCACCCTCGAAAAAGGCTGCGTGATTGGCCCCAATTGCTATTTGGAGCAAAGCACCGTGTGCAACGACACAATCTTGCAGGGACACAACATCCTGGTGAATGCCATCATACATGAGCATGAGATACTGGAATTCGGCGTTCATGCGATAGAAGAAAGCTCTTATGAGTGATTGTAAAGAACGGCGATACCTATACTCACCCTGGCGCATGGATTATATTCTGGGCGAGAAAGCAAGTGACTGCGTAATGTGCCGTTATCAGCAACTGGGCAAAGACGAAGAGAATCTGATTATCCATCGGGAAGAGCATTGTTTTGTGATGCTAAACCGTTATCCCTATAACAACGGTCACCTGATGATTGTCCCCTATGAGCACTGTAGCAGCATTTCAGAGCTGGAGCCATACACTTGGCAGCATATATCGGGATTGGTTAGAGACACAGAAGGTATATTGAAGAGAGTGTATGGCTGCGATGGTATAAACATAGGGCTGAATCTCGGATGTGCCGCCGGTGCCGGAATTGCTGAGCATTTGCATGTTCACATGGTTCCACGATGGTCTGGCGACAGCAATTTTATGAGCGTGGTATGTGGAGAGCGGGTTATTCCGGAATCATTTGAATGTGCCTTCCGCAAGTTAAAACCGGAGTTTGCCAAGCTGCTAAAAGGCAAGGAGTAACATGTTGGATTTGACAAACAACGAGCCTGAAAATAATGTCCCCCCAAAATGGAAGCTTTGGCTACCCATAGGTATTGGAGCTTTGTTGATCATTGTTGCCGCAGTGTTTTACTTCGGAAAAAGCAGCGATGATGGGAAAGCAAAGGAATACAGTGAAGATGAGCTTCCAGCCATCAAGGTTGTGGTAACCAATGGCTGTGGATATGTGCAGCTCGCATCAGAGTATGCTGCTGCTATAGCGGGTAAGAACATCGAAGTGGTAAGTTTGGCAGACACCCCAAAGCCCATTTATGATAAGTCTATAATCGTTGTACGCAAAGGTGACATGCAAGACTTGAAGCGCTTGCAGAAGATGACAGGCATCCAGAGATGGACGAGTGCTTTAAATGAATATTATATTGCTGATTTTGAGATAATCGTCGGCAAAGACTACGAGGAGTTTATTAGTGACTAATGCAGAACAGACCGTGGCAGAAAACCCCAAACTGGAAGCTATAATCGATTGGCTAACCGACAAGAAAGCCGAAAACATTCGCATCTATGATGTGCAGAATAAAACCGATTACACAGACGTGATAGTTGTTTGTGAGGGCAATGCCGATGTGCACAACAAAGCCATTGCTTCGCATCTTATCGATATGGCCAAAGAAAACCATTTGGGCGTTTTGAGTAAAGAAGGTATAGACAATGGCCAATGGATATTGATAGATATTGGTGATCTTATTGTACATATCTTTATGCCCCAAACCAGAGAGCAGTATAAGATAGACGAACTATTCACAAAGGTAAAAAACAGAATCCCCGGTGAGGAATTACAATGATCAAAGACCTCCTGCACGCGCATGTTTTGGAAGTGATAAACACCCTTGGTCTCAGCAACGAAAAAGACTTCATTATAGAGATACCAAACAATACCGAATTTGGAGACTACTCTACTAATGCAGCTCTTGTGCTTTGCAAAGAGAATAAAATGGCTCCCAAGCTACTCGCTGAGAAGCTGATAAAGGAGCTCAAAAAGAACAAAGCATACAAGAAGGTGGAGATTGCCGGGCCTGGCTTTATAAACTTTTATCTTGCTCCCGGCATGTATCAACAGGCTTTTTGGGAGATATTTAAGCTCGAGGAATACGGTAAGAGTGATTATGGTAAGCAAGAAAAAGTATTGCTGGAGTTTGTAAGCGCCAATCCTACAGGTCCCTTGAACATAGTAAGTGCCAGAGCTGCTGCTTTTGGCGACACACTTTATCGAATAATGAACTACACCGGCTATGCTCCAACCCGCGAGTTTTACATAAACGATGCCGGTAATCAGGTGGACATCCTTGCCGAATCACTGGAGCTAAGACTACGTGAACTGCATGGCGAGAAGATAGGCGACTTTCCTTATGAAGCCTATCACGGAGAGTATGTAAAGCACCTGGCTCAGCGACTTAATGCCCTTGAAGGTAGCAGAGTGTTTATGCTTACCGAGAAAGACCGTATGGATCACTTAAAAGAATTCGCTCTATCTGAGCTATTGGAAATGCAACGCAGCAGCCTGGAAAAGTTTGGTGTGGTTTTTGAGGGTTGGGTATCGGAAAAGACTCTGCGAATGGAAGGTGTGGTGGAAGAGGTTTTGTCTTATTTAACCGAAGCCGAGTGCACTTATGAGAAAGAGGATGCAATTTGGTTCTGTTCCACTAAGTTTGGTGATGATAAAGACAGGGTGCTTATGAAGTCCGACGGTTCAATAACCTACTTTGTGCCCGATCTGGCATATCATCTCACCAAGATTCAGCGTGGGTTTACCAAGCTTATTGATGTTTTTGGCCCCGACCATCACGGTTATGTTCCCCGCATTAGAGCAGCTTTCAGAGCCTTGAATTATGACGACACCATGCTGGAGATAATCTTCCTGCAGCAGGTAAACCTATTTGAAAGCGGTGAGCGGGTGAAAATGAGCAAGCGTGCGGGTAAGATAGTTACCATGGATGATCTGGTTAGCGTGGTTGGCAAAGACGCAGCGAGATACTTCTTTATTGCCCGTAAAGCCAATGCCCATCTGAATTTTGATCTCGAACTGGCAATGAAGCAGAACAACGAAAATCCTGTGTACTATTGCCAATATGCCTTTGCGCGTATTTGCAGCATGATAAAGAAAGCCCGCAAAGAAAAGGTTTATCCCAAGCATTTCAAAAAAGATATGATTGCCAAGCTAAACAAGGTGGAAGAGCTTGCCCTTATTCAGAAACTGGCTGACTTGCCAGAATTACTAGTTCTAATCTCTATTCATCGTGAGCCTCACAGACTGGCAAACTATCTTGAGGAACTTGCGGGAATGCTGCACCGTTACTATGCCAAGTATCAGATTGTTAGCCCCAAAAGCGTAGAGCTTACTCATGCGCGTTTGATGCTGATGCACACCGTTAAGCATGTTATGGGAATCTGTTTCGAGCTTATGGGCATCTCTGCACCGGAGAAGATGTAGTAAAGAGCGATGATACCACGGCTGCGTGCCACTACTCCCGCTGACTTCGCTGCTATTCAGGCAATAGAGCAAAGAGCGTTTCCAGATCCATGGCCGCCGGAAGCTTTTACCGACTTCCTGCTCCCCTGGG
>DIMZ01000082.1:10049-10748 GCA_002425825.1 Cloacimonetes bacterium UBA5553
TATTGGATACATCTTCTATCAGGGCGTGGAAGATGAAATGGTGATAATCAATTTTGCCATAGACCCGGCTTATCAGGGACAGGGATGGGGAGAACTGCTATTGAGAGAAACACTTGCCATCATGCACGATATTGGGGTAGTGTATTTCTATTTAGACGTGCGTGCCTCAAACATACAAGCCAATTCTCTCTACCAAAAATACGGCTTTTCAGAAATTGGTATCCGCAAACAGTATTACAGCCAACCCGATGAGGATGCCATCGTAATGAGAAAGGTTTTCCAATGACTTATGAACACGATTTTTTAGTAATTGGCAGCGGCATTGCCGGGCTGATTTATGCTCTTCAGGTTGCGGACAAAGGCAGGGTTGCCATTGTAACGAAAAGCGACCTCTTCGATTGCAACACAGATTATGCTCAGGGCGGCATTGCTGCCGTAATAGACTCTCATGATTCCTTTGCTGAACATATAGAGGATACCTACAAAGCCGGGGCAGAACTGGGTAAGCGACAAGTGATAAGCGACATCATTTCTTCCGGCCCGGAGCTTATAAAATACCTTATTAAATTAGGAACAGATTTCACTCGTCTGGATGAAAGCTACGACACCAGCCTCGAAAACCTCTCTTTAACCATGGAAGGGGGGCACACTCGCCGCAGGGTTGCTCATGCTGCCGATTCTACTGGTCACCAGATTATG
>DIMZ01000082.1:10775-11731 GCA_002425825.1 Cloacimonetes bacterium UBA5553
CGTATAGCCATAGACCTTATTACCCAACACCATGTGAAACAAGATGATGGCTTTATTCCCGGCATTGCCTGCTGGGGTGCATATGTGCTGAATATATCTGACAACCAGGTTGACATATTCCGCGCCCGGAAAACTATGATGGCAACAGGCGGGGCAGCGCAGATATATGCCCATAACACCAATCCAAAGGTTGCTACGGGCGATGGCATGGCGATGGCAAGACTAGCAGGTGCGCGCCTGGCTAATATGGAGTTTGTTCAGTTTCATCCCACAGCTTTTTGGAGTCCCGATTCGGACACCTTTCTGATTAGTGAAGCCGTGCGTGGTGAAGGCGGAATTCTTCGCTTATCGGATGGGCGTGCCTTTATGGACGACTATCATCCCAGGGGTAATCTTGCCCCTAGAGACATCGTTTCCCGTGCCATAGACGCAGAGCTAAAGAAGCGTGGCGAGAAGTTTTGCTATCTCGATGCCACTGGAATAGATCACGACATCCTGCGTCGCCACTTCCCCTTTATAAATAGCAAGTTGCTTAGCAAAGGTATAGACTTTAGCAAAGAGCCAATCCCTGTAGCTCCCGCGGCTCATTATTTCTGCGGTGGGGTGCTGTCCACAATTGAGGGCATTACCGATATCAGCAACCTGTTTGTGGCGGGTGAGGTAGCCTGTTGCGTGCTGCACGGAGCAAACCGCCTGGCGTCCAATTCGCTGTTAGAGGCATTGGTAGTGGCATATAAAGCAGCCAATCATCCTTCGAATATGGACAGGGTAGATTTCCCGATAATCCCTCCCTGGCACATTATGGACGAGTTTAACGAAAATGAATGGGTGGTAATAAGCCACAACCGTGAGATTATTGGAACCATAATGCATGGCTATGTTGGCATTCGTCGCAGCCGAAGGTTGCTAAAGTATGCGCTTTCCAGATTGGAGAATATTTACAACGAAATTAACAA
>DIMZ01000082.1:11743-14870 GCA_002425825.1 Cloacimonetes bacterium UBA5553
CACAATGCGGTTCGCAAAGAAGTGGTAGAGACAAGAAACATGGCAGTTATAGCCATTGCTGTTATCCGTAGTGCGCTAATGCGCAAGGAAAGCAGAGGCGCGCATTACCTGATAGATCATCCTGAACGCAATGATCTATTATTCAAGCACGACACCATAATATAGGGCAATAACCAAGGTGGCAGATGTGAATGGTTTATTTATCACTTTTGAAGGAATAGAGGGCTGCGGAAAAAGCACCCAGGTGCGTATGCTGGTAGAATCCTTTGAGAAAGAAGGCATAGCCTATCTCTGCACTCGCGAACCCGGTGGTACACAGATAGCGGAAGCCATTAGGGCTATCTTGTTAAACCCATTGTACGACAGCATGAAACCCGAAACTGAGCTGCTTTTGTATTGTGCCAGCCGTGCCCAGCACACTGCCGAGCTTATCCTGCCTGCTCTTAACGAAGGAAAGGTTGTGGTATGTGACAGATATTACGACTCCACCTATGCCTATCAGGGTGCAGCCAGGGAACTGGATGAAGGCTTGATAGACACTCTTACCAAGTTCGTAACCTACGGACGTATCCCCGATGTAACTTTTCTTATAGACCTTCCCGTGGAGATTGGCTTAGCCAGAATTCAAAGCCGTAGCTTGGACAGAATGGAAAAAGAAAAAGCTGATTTTCACCAACGGGTTCGCCAGCAGTTTTTATCTATTGCCAACAAATGCCCTTCCAGATATTTTGTCCTAAATGGTACGGAGGATGCTACTGTCATCCATCAACAGATTTTAACAAAAGTGTTATCCCTTTTAGGAGTATAAAATGATTAAGCCCAAACAAAAGCTTGCTCTACTATCCATCATTAGCATTTGGGTGTTGGGTGCAGTGCTGTTAACTGTATCCACAAAGGCCTTTGCCCAAAACAAACCTCAAAGCTCAAATCTCTATTCTCAAATTCAGCTATTTAGCGAAGTGCTGCAAAAGCTTAAACAAAACTACGTTACCGATTTGTCCGATGAAGAGCTTATCAAGGCGGCAATTGAGGGTATGCTGGGTTCCACAGACCCTCATACTAATTATTTCACCGCTTCCGAATTTAAAGATTTCACCACCAGCACCAAGGGCGCATTTGGCGGTTTGGGCATACAGATTGATAAGATTGGAGACTATGTAACTGTGGTCTCGCCCATAGAAGGCACTCCTGCCTATAGGATGGGTATTACTGCCGGCGATAAAATAGTGAAAGTGAATGGAGAGTCTGTAGTGGGCTTTACCACCGATGAAGCCATAAAAAGAATGCGTGGTGATGTGGGCACAACCGTAGAAATCACCATCAGCCGTCCCGGTGTGGCTCAGCCGCTAAACTTTAGCATTGTAAGAGAAACCATAAAGATAAAAAGCGTTCCGTACTCTTTTAAGTTAAGCAATGGCACAGGTTACCTGCGCATCACCCAATTCAACGAGAATACTGCATCCGAACTGCGTACCGCGCTAAACTCGCTGGAGACTGAGGGTATTTCAGGTTTAATAATTGACTTGCGCTTCAATCCCGGCGGCTTGCTGGATCAAGCTGTGGATACCGTGAATGAGTTCATTGGTCAAAACCGCCTTGTGGTGGAAACCAAAGGCCGTATGGAGAACAAACAGCTTTACACCCGCTATAACACCAAAGAGCGAAATTATCCCATTATTGTTCTGGTAAATGAAGCCTCTGCCAGTGCTTCGGAGATATTTGCCGGAAGCTTGCAGGATTGGGATAAAGGGCTGGTGATGGGTAAGCCTACCTTTGGCAAGGGAAGCGTTCAACAGCTTATTCCTCTTTCCAATGGCAATGGCATAAAGATTACCACCTCATACTATTACATAAAAAGCGGCCGCTGCATTCACAAAATGAGCAACGACAAGCTGCTAAAGGGTCAGCAACTTAGCGAGGCGGAGCTGAAATCTGAAGACGAAAAGAATCACAAGCAGGTTTACTATACTGCCAACAACCGTAAAGTGTTTGGTGGTGGCGGAATTACTCCGGACATAATAGCAGACAGCGATTTACTAACGATGTTTGGTGCAGAGCTGCGCAGAAAGAATGTGTTCTTTAACTTTGCTGTGGATTATCTGGTGGAGCATGATCATCAGATTTCCAAAGACTTCCAGATAAGCGATGCAATATTGAACGACTTCTTAAGCTATGCCAAAAAACAGGACATCAAATATACGGCAGCAGATCTGGACAGCACCGATGCCTATATTCGCAACACTATAAAGAGTGAATTAGTTCGCAAAGTTCATGGCGATCAAGAAGCTTACAAGATTACCATATTGCAAGATAAGCAACTTATGCAAGCCATCGCGCTGTTCGACAGATTCAAAACCATGAAAGCTCTGTTCGACCATGCCGCTACCCTGAATGCCAATAAAAGATAGGATGTGAGGGGTTCTATGACAAAAGATAGCAAGCTAAAAAAAATGGTTATCTATGTGGCAGATGACGATGAAACCAATTTAAAACTGGTTAAAACCGTGTTAATGCAGTCCGGATTTGAACATGTTAAGCTATACACTTCCGGAAAAAACATGCTGGCTGATGTGCGACATAACTGCCCCGATCTTCTGCTTCTAGATATAATGATGCCCGGATTTAGCGGATATGAAGTGCTGGAATGGATAAAACGCGACCCCAGCCTGGAGCATATTCCCGTTATTATGATTACTGCCGCTTCCATAGACGAAAATCAGGAACCACTAAAGCGTTCCTTCGAAATGGGAGCAATGGACTTCATTAGTAAGCCTTTCTCGAATTTGGAGCTTATGTTGCGCGTTAAGTCTGCCCTAAGACTTGAGTATAGCCGCCAGCAATTGGAAGCTGCATCGCGCAAGATATCATCGCTGGAAAAGCTGCTCCCCATCTGTTCCTACTGCAAAAAGATACGCTCCGACAAGGACTATTGGCAGGATGTGGAAGTCTATATCTCCGAGCATACAGACACCATGTTTTCCCACTCCATTTGCCCCGATTGCTATCATGTGCATGTGAAACCGCAGATAGACAACCTGAAGCGCAGCAAGTAAACTAATTCTGTATAATTAAGACCCGAAGGAATTGCGCTTGAATTGCGCATGAATTACGGATGAAATCTGCAATG
>DIMZ01000068.1 GCA_002425825.1 Cloacimonetes bacterium UBA5553
AACCTGAAATTTATGGATATTAATATTCTGATTTCCGTCAAGTAGTTATTTTATCAAGTTATTTTTTACCCATGGAATGGTTGGGATGCAGAGCCCTAAGTCGGTCTTGACACTATTATCGAAAGTAATTATCGATATTCCTGGAAATTGTAGGGGAACAATGGGAGAAGGCACATGGCTATATTTGCTTTGACTTATGTTTTGATGCTTGTGTTATTGCTAATTGGTAAAGACACCGAAGAATTGGATGCTGAATCACAGTATCAGCTTGGGATGAATTATATTACTGGTGTCACTTTCCAACCAGTCCTATCCACATAGCAGTTATCTAAGCTGTTTTGCCCATTAAGTGTTAAAGAAGGTCTTAATTACTGAAGTAAAAAAACAGCCGGAACGAACTATCTGCTCCGGCTGTTGTATTAAATGCTTTAGCTACGCAAAAGTAAGTGCTATTTCACATGGAAGTTATCCAGGAACTGCTGCAAGATGGCAGCGCGGCTGGGGTGGCGCAGTTTTTTAAGTGCTTTATCCTCAATCTGCCTGATTCGTTCACGGGTAACCTGAAAGATGTTTCCCACTTCCTCAAGGGTGCGGTGATAGCCGTCGTCTATGCCAAAGCGGAGGCGTATAACCCGCTCTTCGCGGGTGGTGAGGGTCTTTAGCACTTCATCCACCTGCTTTTTCAGCAGGCTACGCTCTGCCAAACGTTCGGGGGAGATGATGGTGCGGTCTTCTATAAAGTCACCCAGTATGCTGTCTTCGCTATCGTGTCCTATTGGTTTATCCAGCGAAACAGGCTCTTTGCTGATGGACAGGATGTTCTTTATCTTTTCTACGGGGATGTCTAACACCTCGGAAATCTCTTCGGGATAGGGGTCACGACCCAGCTTTTGCATCAGGCGTCTGCTGGTTCTATTAATTTTGTTTATAGATTCTATCATGTGCACAGGAATGCGGATGGTGCGTGCCTGGTCGGCAATTGCGCGTGTGATTGCCTGGCGAATCCACCAAGTGGCATAGGTGCTGAATTTATAGCCCTTGCGATAGTCATATTTCTCCACAGCGCGCATCAGTCCGGTATTACCCTCCTGAATAAGATCCAGGAACTCCAAACCGCGGTTGTTATAACGCTTGGCAATACTGATAACTAGACGCACGTTGGCTTCTATCATCTCGTTTTGAGCCTTTTCTTTGTTGCGCTCGGCACGGTCTATCTCGCGTAACAGGAACACGAGTTCGCTGCCGGTCATTTTGGTTTCCAGTTCCACACGGCGAATCTTGCGGCGGGCGTTCTTAATCTTGCGCAGGGTTTCTACAAAAACGTTGGGATCCATGCCCGTTTCGCTTTTTACTTCATCAAAGTCTTCATCGCTCTTCTTAGCACGGCGGCCGTAGGTGCATATCTCGTCTATAGTATAGCGTTTGATGCGGGTAAGCTCGGTAATGCTGTCGTAGCTTTCCTCGATGCGCTCCACCAGACTGCGGATACGGTAAACCATGCGCTTGATAAGCTTGTCGTTGTAGGCAAGAATCATGAAGGTGTTTATTATCAGATTGCGGATGTCGTCTATCTCTTCCTGGCGGTTGGCGGTGCCTGTTTCGTCGAAGTCGCAATTATCTAATATAGCACCAACTTTGTCCAGATTCACCTCATTTTCTTTTAAGATGTCTTTGAACTTGTCGATAATCTTCACGTCCTGGTTTTTGTCTATCCAGGTGCCGATATCCACCTTGAAGATTTGGTCGAGCCTAACTCGGCGTTCACGGTAGCGGTGCAGGAAGTTATACATTTCACGCAGGGTGCTGCCGGATTGAAACACGTTTTGATTAATCATCTTCTGATATGTTTCTATCTTTTTGGCTACTCGCACCTCGCCTTCTCTATCCAGCAAGGGAACGCGTCCCATTTCGCGCAGATACATCCTTACGGGATCGTCGTAAAAGCGTTTGGTTTTGAATTTCTTGGGTGCAGCAGGCTTGCGAATGGCTGCTCCGCCTTTGGTTATCCTCTTTTCTGTTTCGTCTATTATCTCTATGCCATCTTGCGACAGGTCGAAGATAATGTCGTCCACCTTGTCCAGAAAGAAGGGACTGTTGGGCAGAATGTCGTTAATCTGTTTGAAGGTGATATACCCGGATTCTTTGCCGAGTTCCACCAGTTTCTTCAAACATTCGTTGTAAGTAATCATCAATGCTCCTTGCAGGCGCTAAAAACGGAATTTGTTCACCACTTTGCGGGTCATGCGACGGTAAGTGAGAGTTAGCTTTTCTTTCTGTTTGAGGAGTTCCAGGTTCGATGGGTCTTTGATAATAGCACGATCCATTTCGTCCAAATCTCTTTGGATCTTTCGGATGCGAAGGCCGGAGAGGCAATCTTCAAAGCGCATATGCTGTAAATCCTCGAACAGAAGCTCAGCCAAGCTTTCCTTTATTTCAATATTTTCAATATTATCCAGCAGTGCAGCGGGTTCCCAAGTGGCAAGATTTGGGCTTTGTGAAATAAGATAGGAGAAGAGTTCCCGATACAGCCTATTGTTAAAATAACTCGCATCCACCTCACTTGCAAGTAGATTATACGAATCAAAGTCTTTTAGAGCTAAAATAAGTGCGTGACGCTCTTCATAGCTCTCATGTGATGCGGTTTTAACGGGTTGACTATGGTTATTGGTAATCATGGGGGCACTGCTGCGATGCAGTTTGCTATTCAGCGCAGTTTCGGTGATGCCAAAAGCCTCCGAGATGTCTTTCACCAGCAGTTCCCGCTTTATCTGGTCTTTCAGGCTTCTCAGCGCATCCAACAGCATGTCTATACGCTCGGAGATGGGCTGTTTTAAGCGTGAATCACTTGCCATAAAGCTAATAAAGTTTGGCGCGCTTGCTATTAGCTCTTGCATGGCTTCTTTGCCCTGTTTAAGAATCAATGAATCTGGGTCTTCGCCCTGGGGCATTATCGCCACATCAATGTCCATGCCCTTGCTAAGGCACAATAGTGAACCCCTGATGGCGGCCTTTATGCCCGCATCATCACCANNNNATGGTGGCTTTGTTGCCAAAGCGGACAATGAGGTTTATCTGATCTTCAGTTAATGCAGTGCCGAGGCTGGCTACGGCATTGGTGAAACCGCTTTCGTATAGCCGAAGAAAGTCGAAATAGCCTTCGCAAACCAGTGCTGTTCCGGCTTTGCTGATGTTATACTTGGTTTTGAACAAGCCATATAGTTCTTTGCCCTTGGTGTAAAGCTCGGTGCCGGGGGAATTGATGTATTTGCCTACTCCCGGCCTTTCTTCCAAAAGCCTGCCGCCAAAGGCAATCACTTCGCCAAAGCTGTTGTGAATAGGGAACATCAGGCGGTCGCGATACATATCTGACAGGCTTCCAGAGTAGTTGCCAAAAAGACCGGATTCCTTTAGTAATGTGACGCCTATGCCTTCTTTCATCAGATGATTCAGAAGTGCTTTCTCGCTGTTTAGCGCATATCCAAGCTGAAGCTCCCGTGCTGTTTCTGCCGAGAACGAGCGAGCGGCAAGGTAGTCCAACACATGCTTGCCGTGTGCAAATAGCGTTGAGGCAAAAAATTCTGCTGCAGATTTGTAAACGTGCAAAAGCTGCTCACGCTTTGTGGATACGGTGCGGGTGCGTTCATTCTCAGGTATTACAATGCCGGCGCGCTGAGCCAGCTTCTTTACTGCTTCTATGAAGCTAAGCTTTTCGTAATCTGCCACAAAGCCAAATACATTTCCGGCTTTTCCGCAGGCAAAGCACTTGTAAATCTGCTTGGGCTGGCTTACAATTAGCGAGGGTTTGGTGTCGTTATGGAAGGGGCAAATACCGCGCCAGTTTGAGCCAAAGTGCTTAAGCGGGAGGTAACTTTGAATTACGTCCACGATGTCGTTGGCCTGGCGGATTTGGTCTATTAAGCTGTGTTCCATAACGCTTTTTGCCACACATATCAGTGTGGCTTCCTTACCTCTTTAATCAACCTGTAGTCTGTTTATGGTTTTTTTGAAAAACTAAATCTTTACTAATGTTACGCCACTGCCACCCTCGTTCATGGGCGGAGTGTCTATGCTTATCACGCCTTTTTTTCGGCGCAGATAATCGCGAACCTTGCTGCGCAGTGCTCCGGTTCCCTTGCCGTGAACTATGCGCAAAGTATGCAGTCCCGCAAATGCTGCATCGTCAATAAATTCATCTATCAGCGGTTTTGCCTCGTCGAAGGTAAGCCCCAATAGCTTTAGCTCAAACTTGCCTTTGGCACTAACTGTGCTGCTAACATACACTTCGCTCTTCTTCTGGGCTGCAGTTGGTTTGGCAGCATATAGCGAATCCAGGGGAGTTTTGAAGCTGATGCCGTTCATGTCCACCGTGGCACTGTCACCCTGAATNNTCAGCATCAACATTAGCCAGCCAAACCCGGTCACCTGTTTTGGGGCTGGATAGTGGCGTATGCGAATCACAGCCGCTACTGATAAGCTCTTTTTGCAGCTCAGCACTCTTGACATTTACTTCATGCAATTTTCTTTCCGAAAGTGTTTTGCGTTCGTTCTTGTCCAGCTTCTTAATCTCGCTAAGTTCGGCTGCGTATATCTTCTGTTGGGCAATCAGCTCTTTTTGTAGTTCTTTCAGGTGGGTTTTGCGGCGTTCTTTTAGTTCTTGCTCCCAGCTTGCCTCTTTGTTTTCCAATTCGCTAATCTTCGCTTCCAGATTACGGGTTTTAAGTTCAAACTGATAGCTCTTTATGCTAAGCTGCTTCTTTTCTTCCTGCATCTTTTTCAGCAGTTCGGTAAAGTCCAGATTCTGGCTTCCGGAAAGCTCTTTGGCGCGGGTAATTAGCGTGGCATCCAGGCCCAGCGATGCTGCAACCTCGATGGCGAAGCTATCACCGGGGAAACCGGGAACATACTTGTAGGTAGGATGCAAGGACTTCAAGTCGAACTGCATGGAAGCATTCACGCAATTGGGGTGTTGCTCGCCGAATATCTTTAGCGAAGTGTAGTGAGTGGTAATAATGCCTGGGCAACCGAGGTCGGCAAAACGTTCTAAAATTGCTTGTGCCAATGCTGAGCCTTGCTGTGGGTCGGTAGCTGCGCCAATCTCGTCTATCAATATAAGTGTGTCGGGGGCAGCAGCACCAAGCATCTTGGCAATCTTGTCCAGATGTGAAGAGAAGGTAGAGAGCGCATTTTCTATGGACTGATCATCGCCAATATCGGCAAAGACCTTGCTAAACATACCTATCTCGCTGCTGTTATCCGCAGGAATGGGCAAGCCCGAAAGCGCCATTAGAGTTAACAAGCCCACTGCTTTCATCAGCACTGTTTTACCGCCGGTATTGGGCCCGCTTAGGATTATCAGTTTCTGCTCGGTTCCAAGCTGAATATCGAAGGGGATAACCTTTGCCGGCATGCCCAGACTAAGGATTAGCAAGGGATGACGGGCTATGGAGAGCTTTATAAGCGGCTGGGCTACCATCACCGGCACTTTTGCATTCATAATGCGGCACAATCTTCCACAGGCAAAGCGGAAGTCCAGCTTGGCAAGCAGTTCCTGATTCTTTAGTATCTGCTGTTTAGCGGCTTTCACCATGCCGGTATATTCGCTAAATATCCTGTATATCTCTTGCTTTTCTTCTTGCTTCACCATTTGCAGTTCGTTGTTCATGGGCACCACGGCAATAGGCTCTACAAATACTGTGGCTTTGCTGCCTGAGTGGCTTTGCACGATACCATTTACAAAGGGTACCGAGCCTTCTTTTATGGGCAGCACATAGCGGTCGNNCAGAAACTTTTCAAAGCGGGTGTCGCTATACATGGACTGCATGGTTTTCTGAATGCGGGCACGAAGCTGACTGGTTTTGCGGCGAATGCCAAGCAATTGAGGGGAAGCGGTATCCAGTATTGCGCCTTCAAAATCGAATATCTCGGTGTATCTCCTGTTAAGCTCCGGAAATGCAGTAAGCTTGCGCAGGGTGTCTTTTNNAAAGTCTTGCATGGCATCTGCTCGCGAGATTATCTCATCCGATATGCGGTTGTTATTATACACGGCGGTGAATTCATCATAGCTGAACAGGGTGAAGGCACTATCCTCAAATAGCATGCCAAGGTCTTGTAAAGTGTCAAAACTGAAATCCAGACCACGGGTAAGCAGCTCTTGAATCTCAGCTACCTTAATCTGGGATTTGCGAATTTGGGCAATATCCTGCAGAGGATGTAGCTCAGACGCAATGCTGCCCCCCATCTCACTGTGGCATTTTTGGCGCAAGTGCTGCACCAGCACACCATATTCTAAATCGGGATTGCTATAGCTCATTGCTTGTCTTTTAACTGGGGGATAATTTCGGAGGCGGGTGGTATCTTGGGCATGTGGATGTACTTCATGCGCTGAGTTAGCTTAAGCTTGGTGAATAGCTCTTCTTTTATCACGTTTATTCCGGCATACACCCGGTGCGTTTCTCCGTCTTTTAGGGGAGTAGATACACTTGGCATAAAGTCTAGCATAACCATCAGGATAATAACCACCAGTATGCCATTGCCAAAGCCGAGTATAGCACCCATGCCCTTATTGAGCGTAGAGAGCTTTACTGCCATTATAAAGCGGTTTATAAGATAGATTACCAGCTTTGCCAATACCACTATTAATGTTATAACTAATAACACGGAAACAATTGTAGCAGTCCAGCGCGGCATCTGATATTTCAGCAGTAAACTACGCTGAACCAGAGGGTAGTAATGACCAACCAAAAAGAAAGTGATGATGTAGGCACCAAGCTGAATAATTGCAGCAGCAAGGCCTTTACGCCAGCCGATGTAGGTGAGTAAAAGCAAGAAGCCTAAGATTATCCAATCTATTATTCCCATTGATTCTCCCGACCATAAAAAAGCATACAGGGACGAATCCCTGTAGCTAAGTTTGTGAGTGTGCTTTCCTAATTGAGGAAGGCTATTTCATGTAACGTTGCATGCGTCGCTGGATTTTTAGCATCTTGCGACGTGCGGCGTTAGCTTCGCGTTTCTTCTTAACGCTGGGCTTCTCGTAAGCTTGATTTTTCTTTATCTCAGAAAGGATAGCAGCTTTTTCGCATTTCTTTTTGAAGCGTTTCAGCAAAAAATCGAAGGACTCGTTATCTTTAGCTACGACTGTCGGCAAACAAATCACCACCTTTGGTCTTATATTTATATTCAGGATGCCATACTTTTACATGCCCTTTGCCTGTCAAGCTAGAAATTGAACTTACGGTATTCATATGTTTAGTTTAGCTAATAACTTCCCGCTTCGCATTCTCCACTGACCAAACTTGCAAGATAGTTTCTCCTGAACAGACCGGGTTGTCGCTATATGAAGTTGCTGCGATGGGTGATGGTAGCGAAGCATAGGTAGCCATCTCTCAAAAAATAATCAAAAAGACTTGAGGCATTGACCAAAATCAGACAAAATCAGATCACGGAAAGACCACTACAAGGCATAAGCCTTGCATACTGAGATACCGTTGCGATGCCGTTGCGCCTCCCTGCAAAACGCAAGGTATCGCAACCGTATTACAATCACAACTTACTATCAAGTAAGGCGGAAAATCCAAGATTCACAAAGAGTAAAAAAGAGTAAAAGAGCAAAAGAGCAAACGAGTTAGCGGGAGGACGTTAGACGTTAAGCGTTAAACGTTAGTGGTTAAACGAGGGGTGGTCTCGATACCGTAAGATCCGGAGGATTTGCATTCTATAGTTTAAGGCGTGATTCTCAGTTATCATGAATGAGCGGAGGGTGTTAACAAACCGGTTTTAACCGGTATCAGATTATAGGCGTGGGATTTATTCCACGTTCACAGGGAAACTCATATCACCCCCCTAAGAATTCGCTATCACCCCAACGGCAGAAATGCCTCGTGCGTTTCTGCCGTTGGGGTGATGGCAAGACACGAACAATAAACCCAAATGTACTACTGCACGCGGGTTAAAGTGAAAGGCGATGAATGGCGTGATGATTGGCATGAACAGGCAAAAAATCAGCTGATATTACTGAAATAAGTTGCTAGAGCTATCACTACTTACAGATGTTTTCCCGTCATTCTTATAATGGTGTGCTCTTTATTTGTAAAACGGAGGGATGTGTGGAAGCATAGCTGCTTGACAAAAAGAGCATGCGTTAGAATCATGGATCGGTAAATCTAATGCAAGGATAATAGTATGTTCGAGGCTCTCACCGCCAAGGTGTTTGCAACAGTGGTATCGCTGTCTATGTTTTTGTTCTCGTCTTACAGCGGTAATGATCCGTCTTTCCGAGCCCTAAACAGCCGCGTAGGGGGAGAGTATCTACAGCTTAGAACATCGCTATCCGGAGCTTTTGATAACGACTTTCCCGATGTATTCAAAAGCGGATCGGTTATCCCAGCCAACTATATGCTTACCATAAAGTCCGGCAACAAAAAGGTTTTAGAAAAGGCATTTCAAAATCGGGTTCGCTATAATCCCGGCAAAGGCACTTATGAAGTATATACAGCCGGGATGAATAGAACTATAGAAACCGAATCCTATTCTCACATGCTGGCAGAGATATCGGGCTTCGAGTGCTCCATTCCCATAAAATCAGAATGGGGAATAGTAAGTGTTCAGCTTACCGCCAGCCTTTCCACCATCAAGTTTGCCCAGCTAAACAAACCTGTAGATTTAATGGTATTGTGGAAGTTTAAAAAGCCGCAAATCGGCACCACGGTTGATTTACGTAAGTCACTATAAGGCGGATAAATGAATTTTAGCAAACCCGGCATCAGAACATGGTTGTTGGCAGTGTATCTCATCTTTTCCATTGGCGGACTGATGGTGCTAAACCGCGTGTTTCAAACCAATCAGCAGCAGCTTCAGGATGCCATGGAGCATTTGGAGCTTACCGAAGAACTACGCCAGCTAAAGCTGCACAGCAGCCAGGATTCACTAAAGGTGGAAGAGATAATGACCAACTACTCCGCTGCCAAGGGAGTAGTGAAGCTAAGCCTTAGTGAGTCGCGCTTTTATGCCGCATTAACGCTATTGATAATAATCGTGATTTCCAGCACAGTGTTCTTTATAGTTCTCTCCCGAATCAGTAAACCGCTGCGCGAACTGCAAAACGCCACCAATCAGATACGGCAGGGCAATTTCAGCGTCCACCTTCCCGAAACAGGCATTCACGAAATGAAGCTGCTAAAGAACTCATATAACGTGATGTCGCGAGAGCTGGAAGCCGTGCAAAAGCGGCTTTTGGTGGCAGAAAAGGAAATGATTTGGAAAGACTTGTCGCGCATTCTGGCACATGAGATAAAGAATCCCTTAACGCCTATCCAACTGGCTGTTCAGCGCTTGGAAGAGCGCATAGTANNAGTGTGCAAAACATCTTAAGCGAGTCTCTGGACATCATAAAGCAAGAGATTGAGAATCTTCGCTTGCTGGCGCAAGACTTTTCCAGCTTTGCCAAGGTTAGCAAAGCTCAAAGGGAAAACTTCGATCCCGAGTCCAGCATAAGGGAAATCTGCCGGTCTTATGCAGCGGACTATAAGCTGGAGCTGGATTTACAGCCCGAACTATATATCCTGTTCGATAGAACCCATTTCTATCAGGTTATCACCAATATTCTGCAAAACGCCATAGATGCCTCAGCACCCGAACAAGCCATCCAGATAAGGCTAAGCCTTGATAAAAGCTATGTAATAATAGGCATAAAAGACCATGGAACGGGCATTGAAAACGACGACCTTAGCCGCGTGTTTGAGCCATATTTCTCGCGTAAAACCAAGGGGACAGGCTTGGGACTGGCCTTGGTTAAAAAGCTGTGCGAGGCTAATTCTGCCATTGTACGGGTAAAAAGCAAGCCCGGTGAAGGCAGCGAATTTACCCTGTTCATAGAGGGTGGAAAAGCATGAAAGTGCTGATTATAGACGACGAGATAAACATCTGTAAAACCCTTGCCAGCATCCTGCAAGACGAAGGCTATGAGGTGCAAAGCTGCCACACAGCCAAATGTGGGCTAAATGCTGCCGAAGAAAGCGATGCCGACGTTATATTGCTGGACGTTAAGTTGCCCGATATGAACGGGATTGACGTTTTGGCAAAGATTAAAAAAAGTCAGCCGGGCACACCTGTGCTAATGATTTCTGGCAACAGCAGTATAGCAGATGCGGTTAAGGCAATTAAGCTTGGCGCATTCGACTTTATGGAAAAGCCATTAAGCCTGCCCAAAGTGAAGATAACCATTGCCAAAGCACTGGAATTTACTCAGCTATCGCGTGAACTGCGCCGTATGCGAGATGAGAGCGAACAAAGCTGGGAGATGGTTGGCAACAGCAAAGCAATTCAAGACCTGAACAACATGATAGCCAAAATTGCCCCCTCAAATGCCAAGATATTAATTCAAGGCGAAAGCGGCACTGGCAAAGAATTGGTTGCCCGTCTTATCCATGCCCGCAGCCCACGCCTGGNNTAAAGTTTAATTCCGCTGCCATTCCCCGGGAATTGGTGGAAAGCGAACTCTTTGGCTATGAACGCGGTGCCTTTACCGGAGCTATAAACCGTAAACGCGGTAAACTGGAAGAAGCCGACGGGGGCAGCCTGTTTTTACCCGAAATTGGTGACATGGAAGCTGCCGCTCAGGCAAAGATACTCCGCGGGATTCAGGAAGGTGAGTTCGAACGAGTGGGCGGAAATCATACTCATCGCATCGATGTGCGTATAATAGCTGCTACAAACAAAGACCTGGCGGCTATGGTGAAGCCCGGT
>DIMZ01000029.1:0-2623 GCA_002425825.1 Cloacimonetes bacterium UBA5553
AGCATATCATCAAGACCATCCACAGAGACAGCAGCTTGCTCAAGGTTGGTGATGTCTGGGTTGCGGATGGACACAAGCTTGCCTTTGATATCCTTGATCCCAAAACCGGTAAGGCAAAGCGGATGATGTTGATTCTGGTGCTGGATTGGGCAAGCCGTTATCCGGTGGGAGCTTCTCTTGCCTTTACCGAGGATAGCCAGCATATCCTGGCTGCCTTCCGCAACGGCTTTCTGAATACAGCCCAGTGGCAAGATAGGGATAGGGATAGCAATACCAATGTCAACGCCAGAGAAGAAACCAACCAGCCCTTTGCCTTCTTACCCCGATATGTCTATCTGGATAATGGCAAAGCCTTCAAGAGTAAGCTCTTTCATGACAAATGGGAAAACCATGATCTGGCAAAGGAACTGGGAGGTATCTTTCCCAAGCTGAAGATCGAGGCGGTGTTTGCCGAAAGCTATAATGCCAAGGCCAAGGTGATAGAGCGGTTCTTTCAGACCTTTCAGGAGCAGTTTGAACGCTTCGTCTCATCTTTCCGGGGTGCTTCAGTTGAGGATAAACCTGCCACTCTGATGCGTAACGAGAAATGGGCAAAGAAACTCTACAAGGCCGAACCACCCACGATAGAAGAAGCCATGAGTATGATCGGCTTCTACATTAGACATATTTATGGTGAGACGCCGCATAGTGCTTTGGCTGGCAAGACACCCTGGGATGTATTCAGGACTGCTGAGATCGCAGGCGAGCGATTCATTGAGCCCTCTGAACTGAACTTCCTGATGCTCTCGGCAGAGAGAAAGGCAGTTCGCAGTGAAGGCATCATCTGGGGCAAGCTGCATTACTGGCATCCAGAACTGATAAATCACATCGGCAAGCCTATCATCTTTCGCTATGACCCGGCAGACATCAGATGGATACTGGTCTATGATACTAAAGACCAGTTCATCTGCCAGTCAGAACTGCGCAGGGCACAGCATCCCTTTATCAAACTGGCAGCAGATCAGCCCATAGCCCGGAAGGAACTGAACAAGGAATATCAGCAGATCAAGAAACTGCAAAGACAGACGGAACAGAGAACCAGAGCATTGGTAAAGAGCACTCAGGAGGCAGTGGATAAGCTGCTCAGTCCCCATATCAAAACAATATCTCAAGCTGCCAATCCCACCTTCATCCAGACACCGATGCTTACAGCACCCCAAGCAGTTATTGATGAATCAGAGCAGAGCGACGGAACAAAGAGCTTTGCCGAAATGCTCAGGCTTGCCGGAATCAGATAGGAAGAACAAAAAAATGAAGCAATCCAAACTGGTCAAGACCCGAAACGTAGTGGAAGCAGATGCCTGTATCTCCTTTCTGAAGAGCAGACCCAAGCTGGAAATGGTGGGCTTGGGCTTGCTGTATGGACGTCCCGGATCCGGTAAGACGACTTATGCCCAGCGCATGGCTTTCAGGGAAGGATACCTATATCTCAGGTTGGAAGCTACCACCACACCCAAATCATTTGCCCAGCAGTTACTGCTCGCGTTATACAAACGCTTCAACCTGGGGCAGCATTTACCGTATGGAACTGCCAATAACCTGTTCAAGCGCTGTTTGAGTATTTTGGAAGACCGGGCTGATACTGTGATCGTAATCGATGAGATAGATTATGCATTCAAGCATGAAGCGCTCTTGGGTGCGATCCGTGACATCGTGGATGAGACGCTGTGCATAGTTATCCTGGTGGGGATGCAAAACGCCAAAGACCGTCTGGCACAGATCAATCCGCACTACTTTGACCGCTGCAACTACTTCTGTGAGTTCCAGCCCACAAGCAGAAAGGATATTGAACTGCTTGCCAAAGAGATAATGGAAGTGGAAGTAACAGATCGGCTCATAGATACTATCCATTTCAACTGCAATGGTAACCTCAGAAAAGCCATCAAACTGATGTACATCATGGAAGGCAGGATCAAGCAAAACCCAGGCTTCACGCTGGATAATGCGTTGGTGGAGACGGAACCATGACAAACATGGATGTTATCCGAAACTTCGTCCATCAGTACAGAAAGCCGTTCAGCACAGAAACGATAACAGAGCTTACCGGAATCGAGGCCAGAACCGTATCACGGTCCATCAGAACGCTACTCAACAACCAGGAAATCAAGTGCATCTCAACTCAAGACAAGCTCTACGTAAGCAGTAACCGCTATCAATCTCAGGTTGGCTTTAATCAGAAAGGCAAGTGGAACTACAGCACTCAGGTAGCAGAAGAAATCCTAAACTTGCTAAACATCAAGCAATACCATTCCATCCGAGAGATTGCCTTAGACTATGGCAAGAGCAGGCAACTGGTCTTTGTTTATATGGAAGCACTGGCATCTATCGATATGGTGGGCATCGACTGCAGCGGGTACAAAGTCTTATCAAAAGAGGGGATCCTGAAGCTGGGCACCTACATCCAACCCGCCATACTTGGAAAATTGCGTAAGGAATCAGGCATAAAACCGAAACCGAGGATGAGGAAAACAGCTGCATAAGCCTACTGGCGTGCTGCTAATGGTTTTTTTGCAACTTTCTGGTTGCGAGTTAGATAAAATGGATTACCTTCTGCTTAAGAAGTGATAAGATGATTTGCAATAAT
>DIMZ01000029.1:2633-5048 GCA_002425825.1 Cloacimonetes bacterium UBA5553
TTGAAAAAATGGTGATACGATTTGAAAAAATAGTTGAGATCCCATATTTGCATTGCCATAAAAACAACGGTAAAAAGATTAGCATTGAGAAAAGGATTGACAAGGTTATACTTTACAAAAAAGCTGAATCTATGCTAAAAGTAGGTTTCGTTATGACAAGAAGTAGGACAAGGAATAGCACCGGGGCTTATCTCCGGGCTCAGGCTTTTGTTAAACAATACACCATACTCGTAATCATAATTTGTGATTTCAAGATTTGCCAGGGAGTATTAATATGAAGAACGCTCTGCCAACCGTTCCAGTCGACAACCTGATCTTGGAGATCAGGGGCCAAAAAGTGATCACTGATGCCGATTTGGCTAGACTGTACGAAGTAGAGACCAAACGTTTGAATGAACAGGTAAAACGGAATATGGAGAGATTCCCCGAAGACTTTATGTTTCAGTTATCGGAAGATGAGTTCCATGTCTTGAAGTCGCATTTTGCGACCTCAAGTTGGGGTGGGCGCCGCTCTTTGCCTTATGTGTTCACAGAACACGGCGCAATCATGGCAGCATCAGTATTGAACTCACCCCGGGCTGTCGAAATGAGTGTATATGTAGTTAGAGCCTTTGTCAATCTCCGCGCCCATATCTTGCAATACAAAGAACTGTCCCAGAAAGTATCCGAACTGGAAGCAAAGCTTGGGAAACATGATGAGAATATCGTCGCCATCGTAAACGCGCTCAAGTTATTGATGGAACCACCCAAAGCAAAGAAGAAAGAGATTGGATTTAAGCAATCATAGATACCATTATGCTCGAGTTAAACAGGAGGTGCTCAATGAAAAAAGTATTATTTCTCTTGGCCTTATTGGCCACTCTCCAGCTTTTGGTTGGAGATGTTAACGGAAACTGGCAAGACTGTTTTTCAACTTTTGTCCAGTATCAAATGATAAGGCAGTCTTCAGGCATGATTTATGGGGTCGGTGGCAGGTATTTTATCGTGTCGACTGACGGAATTAACTATCAAAATATCTTAGTGGCCGACTGTGACTCTTTATATTTGGAGTCAGCCTATATGGTTTCTTCTACTGTGGGTTATTGTGGTGGCTATGTCTACCGCCCGTCCGATCCTTTTCTGAGCCGTCCAGTTTTATATAAGACTATTAACGGTGGTCAGAGTTGGACCAGAACTGGGCAGTTTGAGCAACAAACGGCGTATTATGTAGTGAGTAATGTTCAGTTTATTACTGAACAAGAAGGCTATGTTGCCCTTAACCCGTTGTTTAATTTTGATGGTCTAAAGATTTATCGGACGACCAACGGTGGTCAAAACTGGAACTTGGTTTATGGGCCAACTTCTGGCAACTGTGTGACATCTGATTTTTCACCAGGTTTCATGGTAATTGGAAAAACGTCACCAGCCGGCGCATTGGTTAGCACAGATGGTGTAAATTGGCAATTTCGTCAGAACGGACTTAGCTCTTATCCCAGGTCAGCCATAGTCAGCGACGGAAGACTGGTGTTGATGTCTCAGTTGGATTTTCTCTATTCTGATGATCTGGGAAATAATTGGATTATTTCAGATCAAAGTCAATTAACCGATGATTGGACCCCAGGTGGTTGTTTCACTGATTGTCGCCTAAGTGGACAGGGCAGCAATCTTTATGCTGTTACTGGTATTTGGGATGGCAACAGCAGTCACCCCGGGATTGTTCGTTCGTTAGACAATGGCACCAGCTGGCAATGGGTTATCCAGCCGGCCGACATGCCAGATCAATCGGGTCAGACATATGGGATTTGCTATTGGGGTGAGTATGTTTATATCGCCCATAATTTGCATATTTACCGTATGCATGTCGGTCCGGTTGCTAACGACGATCCAACCGTTCCAGCGGCCTCTGAAACCATCACTTGCTACCCCAATCCGTTTCGGGGTAGCACCAACATCACAATCAAACAGATAGACAACAGTCTAACCACTGTTGCTATCTACAATTTGCGCGGTCAGCTGATTCGGACCGTGGTCAACAATCTCAAATTGTCGCCCGGTGAGCACTCGTTCACTTGGGATGGACGAACAAACTCCGGCCAGGCAGCAGCAGCCGGCATCTATTTTTTCAAAATGATTTCAGGAAAGTACTCCGCGACGCGGAAGATGCTCTTGTTGAGATAGATATTCCTTACCCCATTCGCATTACAATAGAAGCATCAAGTTTTTTTTAAGCTGGATGTAGGGACTTAGTCTATTTGCCACTGAGAGTGGAGCTCGTTTTCACAAGGCAGACCTTTTGATCCTGCCAAACTGAATTAGGCATTTCTAAATCATTACTCATACAGCCCTTAATATGGACAATGACATCCTGATAAATGACAAGGATCAGAGTGTTGAGTTATTACCGATCGGGATTCTGTCACTTCAGTTGCGGCTTTT
>DIMZ01000029.1:5071-10351 GCA_002425825.1 Cloacimonetes bacterium UBA5553
AGATGTCCAAATCCAGTCCAAAATCAGCTCTATTTGCAATTATCGATGATACAAATACGTCCAGGAACGTCCAAAACAGCAGATGTCCAAGTCCAAACATAGTCCATCATATCTACGCACTATATAAGACTTTATCCCCATTTGTCCAAGTGAGGGTCATTTGAAGTTTGGGGTGAGGGTTTATAAGAGATGTATAAAATCGCTTTCACCAGCATTTTTTACTTGACGTAAAAATGAACGTGATTATATTAGCAATCAGATGTGAGTAGGTTATTGTAACCAGAAAGTGTCGAAATCGTAGTAAAGAACTACGATGTTTATTATAACTCCGCAGAGTTATTAGGGGATGAGCATCGTAATCGTTGAGTGTCGCAGTTGGCTTTTGAGAGCGTTAGCTGTCTTAAGCCTGTAAAAGTTGTGTAAACTAATCGATTAACAAATATCCCAAAATAGCTAAGGAGTTATTTATGAAAAGAACCCTTCTACTTATTGCTCTACTGTTTATAGTAGCAGCAGGTCTATTCGCTAACACCCCCAGTGTTTCACCTTTTTCATCTGACTACGATTCATGGAAACAGAATCGTGTTTATGTTCCTGAAGTAAACCAATCACCACAAAGTCAGTCTCAAGCCTTCGATACAGTTCGTAATGGCTCGAAAGACGGCACATTGATGTTCCCCCTGGATGGCACCTACACTCTTGCCCTGGGAGCAAATGATGATGGCTATACCGATGCCATTGATCTTCCTTTCACTTTCATGCTGTATGGCGTGCCTTATACCCAGTTTTATATCAATAACAATGGAAACGTAACTTTCGATATGGGCTATTCATCTTACACCCCTTGGGGCTTCCCTATTGAAGGTGCCCCTATGTTAGCTCCCTTCTTTGCCGATGTGGATACTCGTGGCGAAGGTAGTGGATATGTTTGGTATAAAATGGAAAGCAACCGCGTAATAGTAACCTGGGATGCTGTTGGATATTACGGTTATGGCGTGGATAGACTAAACACCTTCCAGGTAATCTTTACCGACGGAACAGAGCCGGCAATTGGCTTGGGTAACAACGTTGCCTTCAGCTATGGTGAGATGTCCTGGACTACTGGTTCCGCCTCTGGTGGATCAGGCGGATTGGGCGGAACCCCGGCGACTGTTGGCGTAAATGCCGGAGATGGTGTATTGTTTGCTCAAACAGGTAGATTTGACCATGAAGGTTATGATTACGATGGTGCTTATGGCAACAACGACGGTATCGACTGGTTAGACTGGGTGATATTCTATTATGATGCTGCCAGTGCAGAAGCTACATTAACTATCACACCTCAATCTCTGAATGTAGTGTTGGAAGGGCCTGGCTTACCTGAAGGTGTGTTTGAAACCACTCCCAACGTTACCGCCTTTTATGCCACTTATCCACTTGAGGGTAGTCAGAACGTATATATCCCTGTGGGTGCTGGCGTATGGAGAGGATGGATATACTATACCGGAGCCTGGCACCAGGCTGATGTATTCCCCGTAACCGGACCCGGTACCATAGTATTCTCCAATGTCCCCTTTACCGGTGGCAAAGAAGATATCCCAGTTATCGTACAGGGCGAAGAGGAAGTGTTGCCGGTTGTGTTGTCCTCTTTCTCTGCAGTAATGAATGCAGAAAACTATGTAAATATTCTCTGGACAACCCAAACCGAAACAAATCTTAGCGGCTTCTACATCTATCGCGGTGTTACCAATGATATCGCCAATGCAGAACAAATCACCCTGTTAATAGAGCCCACCAATTCCTCTTCACAACATCAGTATATCCATACCGATAACACTCTGATTGAAGAAGGTATCTATTTCTACTGGCTACAAGTATCGGAAATGGATGGCAGCCATAATATGTTTGGCCCCACCACGGTAAACTACAGCACAGGCGGTGGCGGACACCATGCACCTGAGATTACTCCAGTTGCCGGTATCAGCTCAATATACCCCAATCCTACTTCCTCGCACTCCCTAATCCGTTATGAAGTGATAAAGGGAGCTGATGTGCAGTTCAACATCTTTAATGCACGTGGTCAGTTGGTAAAGAGCTACGACCTTGGTTACAGACCCGGTGGCTCATGGAGCCTGAACTGGGATGGCACCGATGCATCAGGCAAGGCTTGCCCCAATGGCCTGTACTTTGTGCGTATGACTTCCGGTAATNNGTAATCAGAACTACATGCGTAAGGCTGTGTTACTGAAATAACTGAATAAACTAACAAAAGTTAAACACAATAAGACCCGGTTCGCCGGGTCTTTTTTTGCTTGACCTGAATATGTGCAACAATGAAGCTGCACCCTTAACTTACAATAGAATGGGAGCATCAGCTTATGCCACAGGTTTTTGATATATCCGAGTGTAAAGTGCGTTTGGCTGTTGAGCAAGACACCAAAGACTTACATGCCATTGCCAGAAGCATCTGGGGAGGAAGCGACTATCTTCCAAAGGTATTAAACCGTTGGCTAAATGAGCCTTATTTCTTTGTGTGCGAATACCGGGGCAGAGTAATAGGCTGCATCAAGCTAAGCTTGTTTCCAAATCATGTATTGTGGTTTGAAGGCTTGCGGGTATTGGGTAGGTATCAGGGCAAAGGCATTGGAACACTGCTAAATCGCGAGATGTTCAAGTTTGCCCACAAGCTTAAAAGCAAAGACCCGCTGCTAAGCTTCGAGTTTTGCACCTATTACCAAAACGTAGAGAGCTTGCATTTAACCCAAAAGCTCGGTTTTAAGGTAGTGAAGGGCTTTTACGCACTGGATAAATGTGGCATAAAAGCTCAAGCTGAGCCAAAGATAATCAGTAGCTATAACACAAGCATCTTTAGCCTGTTCCCGGACTACATACCATGTGCCTGGCAAACATTTAGAAACAGCCAGGAAGCAATAGAATTCATAAAGGACAGGGCTGTGGTATTCGAAACCCCGCAAGCAAGATACCTCTTGGGTGGTTTGCACGAGAAGTATATTACTATANNCCCCACCCAAGGACATAAAAGCGGAACTGCCATATTTTCAGTTCTTTTTTGCCCCTCGCAAGCGATATGGACTAATACTGCCCACCAGCTTTAAGCATCATCTAAAACGCTACAAAGCTGTCGGCTTCAGGTTCTGGGATAAAGAAGCCAGACCTGTGGAGAATATGCTGGTATTGCGCAAGGATTAGCAGTAGCTTAGTAGTATCTGAACCATACATACAGCGTGGAAAGAATCATTGAGTTTAGAGTGAATAAAGCGCCAAGCTTGGTGAAGTCTTTGAAGCTGATGTAAAAGCCGTTACGATTGGCAATACCCACCGCCACAATATTAGCAGAAGCACCAATTAGAGTACCATTACCGCCTAAGCATGTGCCCAGCGCCAAAGACCACCATAAGGGGTGCATCTTGGATGGATCACCAATATATATACCAAGCTTCTCAATCATAGGTATCATAGCAGCTACAAAGGGTACGTTATCAATAATAGCAGAAAATATGCCCGATAACCAAAGAATTACCATCGAGGTAGTTTTGGGCTCACCACCGGTTAGCTTCATAACGCTTCCGGCAATAATATCTATGAATCCGGTTGCGACCAGGGACTCCACAATCATAAACAAACCGATGAAGAAGAAGATGGTAATCCAATCTATGTCTTGAGTTAGCACTTTCTCCACTTTCTTGCGGCTGCCCACTGCCAGAAGAGTTAAACCAGCTGCCATGGCTATGGTTGCGGTTTCTAAATTGAGTATTGATTGGAGGCTAAAGGCAGTTAACATAGCAAGCAGGATGAATAGCGAGAAGTATAAAAGCTTTTTGTTCTTTATCAGGTTTTTGTCGTTATACTCCATCAGGCGCGCACGATTTACGTTGCTTACCTGCATCCCCTTGTGATAAAGAAGATATATCAAACCTAAGCTGCTGCCTACTATTGCGATAACCGGAGGGGTAAGGTTAAATATAAAATCCAGGAAGCTATAATCCGTTGCACTGCCTATCAAGATGTTTGGCGGATCACCAATCATAGTGGCAGCACCGCCAAAGTTAGACGCCAACACCATTGTTATCACAAATGGTACTGGGCTAATCTTTAGCTCTCCGGCAATCAACAGCACAATCGGCACCAGAATCATAATGGTGGTAACACTGCCCAGAAAAGCCGAAACTACCGCTGTGGCAAGAAACATTAACAGCATTATGTTCAGCGGTTTTCCCTTCGCCAGTTTTGCTGTTTTTATGGCTATAAACATAAACAGACCCGTTTCTCTCAACACCGAAATCACAAGCATCATACCGATCAGGAAGAATATTACGTTCCAGTCTATTGCAGCAAAGGCTGTGTGCTGATTAACAATGCCTAATAGTATAATAACAAATCCACCAATCATGGCAGCTAACATCTTGTTTATCCATTCTGTGATAATAAGCACATAGGTTGCGGCAAACACCGCTAAAGCCATTAACATCAAATACATGTCTATGCCCTTACAATCTGAGTAAATATATCCATCGCGGTTACAACGCCAACCAGCCTGCCGTTATCGACCACAGAGATATGTCTGGTGTTATGCTGAATCATCTCAAAAACTGCTTCAATAACTGATGCATCCGGCTGGATGCAGTCCACGCCTTTGTCCATTATCTCACTTACGCGCACTTCCTCTTGCCGTTCAAACAGCGATTCCAACGGCTCAAAGGAAGACAGGAAGTTCAGGTTATCCAGCATCATCAAATAATCCGGTACGCCAACCTTTAAAAAATTCAACAAGCTAACTTCACCCAGGAATTTACCCTGTTCATCGGTAACAGGAATAACCGAGATGCCCTTTTCACTCATCAGGGCTCCCAAATCCTTAAGCAGCCTATCCGGGGTTATCGAAACCGGGTTGGTAATCATGATATCGGCAATGCTAAGGTCTTTCTTTACTTCTATCGCCAGTGTTTTAAGGTGGTGAATAACGGCATGGCCATCAACCGCAGACTTCAGCAATGCCATTTGTGCTGCGTTTTTTGATAGCTTTAATAAAGCTGCCACCATATTCAGATATATCTTTGAGCTGCACTTATCGGTAATAATTAACACAACCCAATTTACTTTGGTTCCGTCAAAATCAATGGGGTTTTGCAGAAAAGCCATAGCAACCACCGTGTCCTGATAGCCTTCCATACGAATATGCGGAATGGCGATGCCAGTTGGATACGCCGTGGATGCTTCTTCATCCCTTTGATGAATCAAGTTTATCAGCTTGTCGCCACAAATGGGTAGCTGGTGATGACG